>CAXSEO010000165.1:0-6029 GCA_964235525.1 uncultured Sphingomonas sp.
GGTTGACCAGCGCTGCAAGGAACAGCGCCGGACAAGCCTTGCGTCCCCACCAGGCGCCGAGCGCGATCGGCACCGCGGCCCAGCGCCACTCGCCGAACCACCACAGCAGATAGGTGTACGAGGGTAGCGCGCCGAATCGCGCCGCCTTGCCGAGCAGTAGGTTCTGCCGCGCGTTCTCCAGCAGCCAAGCGAGCGGCGGCGCGCCGGCGGCAATGTCCGCAACCGCGCCCAGCGCGAGAGCGACCGCACCGCCCGCGATAAGGGGAATGAGTGAACCGCGAAAAGTCTGTGCCCGCTTCGCGGTCCACAGCGCATGCCCGACCAACACCGCGGCGGCGGGCGCGTAATGCGGGCGAGCGAGCACCGCCAACCCCAGCAGCAGCCCCGCGCCCGCCAGTGCGCGCCGGGTCGGTCGCTCGCCGGCAAGCAGCGCGGCGGCGGGGAGCAGCGCGGCGGTGGCGAGCGACTCGGACAGCGTCTGCGCACCGAAATAGACCAGCTCGAACCAGGTCGCGGCGACGAAGCCGGCCAGCACCGCCGCCGTCCGCGACACGCGCGCGCCGAGGCTCCACGCCGCCCACACCGTTCCCAGCGAGGCGAGCGCGACGCACAACCGGCTCGCCGGAAGCTCCAGCCCCGGCGCGACCGCGCGTGCCGCCGCGATCGGCACGGTGAACAGCCAGGGCAGCAACCAGCCGCGCATCCCGACCCGCCATTCCCAGGTGACGACGCCCTCGCCGGTCAGCAGCCGGCCCGCGGGTTCGAGATACTGGTACGTCGCGTCGGGGTGGTGGAGGCCGGTGGCGATCGCGGCGGCGGTACGCAGAGCGAGCGCGAGGAGGAGCAGGGCGGGGAGGGTGGAGCCATCTGTGGTGCTCAAGCGAAGGTTGTTCCCCGGCGCAGGCCGGGGCCCAGTCACGAAGGTCGATGTGGGATCAGCAATCGCCCGCCACCAAGCCGCACCGTAGCTGGGCCCCGGCCTGCGCCGGGGAACAGCGAACTCGTCTGAGGCTATGTTGAACGACAAGGTCGGGCGATCAGGACAGGTTCAGCCCCTTACAGACACGCTTCCAGATACGCCTGGTCGAACCCGAACTGCTTCGCCTTGTCGAGCGTGTACGGCCTGAGCCCCATCGCGCGATACTCGCCGATGATCTTGCCGTCCGCGCTTTCGTCGAGATATTCGAACTTGAACAGTTCCTGGGTGACGATCACCGGGCCTTCCATGCCGATCACCTCCGTCACGTTGGTGACCCGGCGCGAGCCGTCGCGCAGCCGCTTGACCTGGATGATGAGGTCGACCGAATCCGCGATCTGGCGGCTGATCGCCTCCTTGGGCACCTTGATGTCGCCCATCATCACCATGTTCTCCATGCGCGCGAGCGCCTCGCGCGGGGAGTTGGAGTGGAGCGTGCACATCGACCCGTCATGGCCGGTGTTCATCGCCGACAGCATGTCGAAACATTCGGAGCCGCGGATCTCGCCCAGGATGATGCGGTCCGGGCGCATACGCAGCGCGTTCTTGACGAGGTCGCGGATGCTGATCTCGCCCTGACCTTCGAGGTTCGCGGGGCGGGTCTCGAGCGGCAGCCAGTGAGGCTGCTGGAGCCGAAGCTCGGCCGCGTCCTCGATCGTCAGCACGCGCTCGCCCGGGTCAATCATCTTGGACAGCGCGTTGAGCATCGTCGTCTTGCCCGAGCCGGTGCCGCCCGAGATGACGACGTTGAACCGGCACGCCCCCGCGATCTTGAGCGCGGTCGCCATCTTGGGGCTCATCGAGCCATAGCCCGCCATCATGTCGAGCGTGATCGGCTTGGCGGAGAATTTGCGGATCGAGATGGCGGTGCCGCGCAGCGACAGCGGCGGGACGATGACGTTGACGCGCGAACCGTCCTTGAGGCGCGCGTCGGCAAGCGGCGTGGTCTGGTCGACGCGGCGGCCGACCGAGTTGCAGATCCGCTGCGCGATCTGGAACAGGTGTTCCTCGTCGCGAAACTGGATCGGCGCGATGACCAGCTTACCCTTTTGTTCGATGTACGTCTGGTCGGGGCCGTTGACCATGATGTCGGAGATGCTCGGATCGGCGAGCAGCTCCTCCAGCGGCCCGAGGCCGAGTAGCTCGTCGACCAGCACCTTTTCCAGCGCGAACTGTTCGCGGCGGTTGAGCGTCAGCTTGAGCTCGGCGAGCACCTCGCCGATGATCGGGCGGAACTCCTCGGCCAGCTCGTCCTTGCCCAGCGTCGCGGCGGCTTCCGGATCGACGCGCTCGAGCAGGCGCGGGAGCACCTGTTCCTTGATCTTGTGGATCGACGCCTCGAACCCCTCGACGCGGCTGTTGCCCGCCTCGCCGCTGGCGTTCTGGCGATCCTGCAGCCGCTGCATCGCGTCGGTCTGAACCCCGGGCATGTTGCCCGGAAGCGGTTCGCCGGGCAGCGGCAGCGAGTCGAGTGGCGGGAACTGTTCGCCGCCTTCGATCTCCGGGCGTGCGGAGCCGCCGCCCTGCATCGGCCGGGCCACCCCGAATGACGGCCGACCCGGCGCGCTCCCGCCCACCCCGTTGCGACGTCCGAACGCGCTCATGCGATAGCCCTCACCACTGGCGGACCGCGCTACGGGGCAAAGTTGAACAATCGCCTAACCACGCCTGCGCCAAGCAATACGCTTGTTCCTGGCGACGATGACACATTACAGGCGTTCAACTGATCATGGCACGGCATCCGCGGCTTGTTCACCGCAAGCGACCCGCGCACCATTCTACCGCTTTCAAGGGCCCGGCGATGGTCCCGGCCCCGATCCAGGCCGCGCTGAAACAGGCGATGAACGTGGAAGGAGTGCCAGCATCGAGTTTCGACGATCTGCCGTGGATCATGGCGCAGGCGGCCGAAGGCAAGACAGGCATACCCAATCAGCAAGGATCGTCCGCTCGCGGTCTTTTCCAGCTGCTCAAACCTCAATACGGCTTGTACCCGCGCGGCGAGGCTTCGCTGGAGAACCCGGGGGAAGAGTGCCGGGGCGGAATACGCTATATCGTCGGTCGATACCGCACGGCTGCGGCAGCTCGCGCCTTTTGGGAGAAGCACCGGTGGTACTGACGGCGGTTCTGGCCGTAATGGCCGCGCAAAGCGGCACGTCGCCGAGTTCTCCGCCGCGGTTCGACCGCTTCCCGGCTCCGGTGGCGCGGATCGAACACGATGCTCCGGTACGTATCATCTCTGCGCGGGATCGGCGCTTTCGATCATCGCTGAAGGCAGCGACCAAGGGCGGAACGGGCTTCGCTGGCCATTGGATGCTGGCGCAGATCGGCTGTGGTGCCTTTTGCTTTCAGGTCGCCGCGATCGACCGGATCAGCGGTAGAGTTATCTGGTTTCCGACCACCATCTGCTGCTGGCCGCTGGCGGTGATGGAGTCGCTAGAGTACCAGCGCGACAGCCGCCTGCTGCTGGTTCAGGGGGAGCTGGACGAGAAAGGCGCGGCGTCAACGCACGCCTTCATCTTCGACGGGCATCGGTTCGTCGCCTTGGGTGCGTAATCGCCTAACCACGCCTCTTCGGGAGGAACGGCACGACGCGATCGTGGGTCACGCAGGCGGCGAGCAGCGCGAAGCCGAACCCGGTCGCGATAACCAGTGCGGGCAGCGACGCTTCCGCCCCGAACGCACCACCCGTCAGCAGCGCGGGCCCGCCGGGGCGGTCGATGAGCAGGCCGTGCGACGTGGTCCCGGACACCGGGATGCCGTACACGCCGCCTTGCGTCATGTTCCATGCGGCGTGCAGCCCGATCGCGCCCCACAGCCGCCGGGTCAGCATATAGAGCGCGGCCAGCATGATCCCGGCTTCAAGGGCGATCGCCAGCCCGGCGAACAGGGTCGCATTGGCGTTGGCGAGATGCGCCGCGCCGAACAGCCCCGCCGACACCGCCAACGCGACCCAGCTGCCCAGCCATTGCTCGACGAGGCGGAAGATCAGCCCGCGCGCGACGATCTCCTCGATGAAGCCCGGGCCAAAGCCGACCGCAAGCACGGGCAGCAGCGTCGCCGACGGATCGCGCCCGACGGCGTGGTAGCCGCCGAGCAGCGCGATCACGCCGACCACGGCGGAGAACAGCACGAACCCCGCCGCCAGCCCCGCACCCAACTCGCGCAAGCTGTCATGTCGCGCGAACTCCACGTTTGGGCGACGCTCGACGAAGTGGTTGAACAGGCGATAGGCGGCGACCGTCACCGCGACCTGCGCGGCCAGCGCGAGGTATTTGGCGGGCGCGTTCGTCCGATGCGGCACGCCGACGAGCTTGAGGACGATCGTCAGCAGCACCGCCGCGAGGAAGAGGATGCCCAGACCGATGACCAGCGTCACCGGCGGGTATTGCACGACGCGCCAGAAGCGACTGCCGGGCGGCGCGGTCGAATAGCTTGGCTGCATGGTCGTTCCCCTCCGAGCCACGCTAGCTCAAGCGTCGGGGAGGTACACCCCTCCGGATCGTTCGCGTTCAAGCAACTCCTGCTTGCGATCCAGGCCATAGGCGTAGCCGCCGAGACTACCGTCCGACCGGATCACACGGTGGCAGGGGATCAGCACGGCAACGCCGTTGGCGCCGTTCGCGGACCCGGTCGCGCGCACCGCACCCGGTCGGCCCACCGCCGCCGCGATCGCGGCATAGCTCCGTGTCTCCCCCGCCGGGATGCGCCGCAGCTCCTCCCACACCGCCTGCTGAAAGGCGGTGCCCGCGATGTCGAGCGGCAGGTCAGGCATTTCATGGGGGCGCTCGCAGGCCGCCACGGCTGCTTCGACCAACGCGCGCATCGGCTCGCCGCCGGGTTCGATTGTCGCGCGTGGGAAGCGGGCGCGCAGTGCCGCTTCGTTCTCGTCAAAGGAAAGGCGGCAGATGCCCTTGTCGGTGGCGGCGAGCAGCATCGGCCCGAGGACCGTGTCCGCGAGCGCGTAGCGGATCGTGACTCCGCGCCCGCCCTCGCGCCAGGCGGAAGGCGTCATGCCCAACCGATCGCTCGAATCGGCGTAGAAGCGGCTCGGGCTCTGATAACCCGCCTCATAGATCGCGTCAGTCACTGTGTCGCTGTCATGCAGCACGGCATCGGTTCTCCTCGCGCGCAGTCCGCGCGCGTAAGCGGCGGGGGTCACCCCGGTCGCGCGCTTGAACAGCCGGTGAAAGTGATGGGGTGCGTAGCCGACCTGCGCCGCGAGCGCCTGGAGTGGTAGGCTGCCCCGCTCCGCCATCAGCCGCGCGGCGGCGGCTACCGCCGCGCCGTCGCGCGCCGCGTGGTCCGGTCGGCAACGCAGGCATGCGCGAAAGCCCGCTTGCTCCGCCTCGGCGGGGGAGGCGAAATAGGCGATATGCTCACGGCGTGGTCGCCGCGCAGGGCAGCTCGGGCGGCAGTAGATGCCGGTGGTGGCGACGGAGACGACGAACGCGCCATCAGCCGCGCGGTCGCGGGCGGTGAAGGCGGCCCAGGCCTGGTCGGGATCGATGCTGGTCATGATGCGGGAGTAGCGCGGGTAGCATAGGCGCGCATCCCGCCGCTTGCGGTCAAACCACCAGTCATCGATCGAGGCTCGAATATCGGCACCGCTGATTTGAGCTAGCGTAATCGGAGGTCAACACGCCTATGCTGTCCGTCCCATCTAGGGAGAGGACACTATGAAGCGTATTACTATTCTCGCCATGTCGGTCGCCTGCGCGGCGATGGCGACGGCCGCCGGCGCGCAGACCGGCAGCACCAACGGATCGATGGGGAGCGGCTCGACCCAGTCGGGCGGCTCAATGTCCGGCGACTCGACCCAGTCCGGCGGCTCCATGTCCGGCAGCGGCATGGGCGCGAGCGGCACCACACATCATCGCATGATGAAGCACCATCGCCGCCACCGCCACCACAAGCGCAGGCACCACATGCATCATTCGATGATGCGGAACGGCGGCTCGTCGGCGTCCGGTTCGACCGGCGGGACCGGCGCGACCGGTACTCAGTCTCCGCCGCAGTAAGTGAGCAAGCCGCGGCGGCTTCGGTCGTCGCGGCT
>CAXSEO010000166.1:0-6010 GCA_964235525.1 uncultured Sphingomonas sp.
GTAGGCGGGGGCGATCGCGGCGGGGCGGCCGTCCGCGCCGTCGACGATGATGGGGATCGGCTGCCACCCGCTCCGCCCGCCGACGCTGCCCGAGCGTTCGAGCGCGCTCAGGAACGCGTGGCTCAGGAACGGGTTGTCCGTGCCCGCGCACGCGTCCCAGTCGGCGGCGGGCACGGCGGCGACGCCGTCGGCGAGGCGCGCGGAGACACTTACGCCCCTGGGCACGTTGCCCTCACCGGATCTGGACGATCGCGTCCACCTCGACCGCCGCGCCGAGCGGGAGCGCGGCGACGCCCACCGCGCTCCTCGCGTGCCGCCCCGCCTCGCCGAACAGCGCCTGCATCAGCTCGGACGCGCCGTTCGCGACCTTCGGCTGGTCCGTAAAGGCGGGCGTGGAGTTGACGAACACGCCCAGCTTCACGACCCGCTCGACCCGCGCCAGATCGCCGCCCAGCGCCGCCTTGACCTGCGCCACCACCATCAGCCCGCACAGTTCGGCGGCCGCGCGACCCTCGTCAAGCGACAGGTCCTCGCCCAAGCGACCGGTAACGATCTTGCCGTCGCGAAACGGCAGCTGACCCGACAGATGGAGCAGCCCGCCCGCCTCCACCGCCGGAACGTAACCCGCGACGGGAGCGGCGGCTTGCGGCAGGATCAACCCGCGCTCGGCGAGGATGGTGTCGATGCGGTCGGTCATGCCCCGGGCTCACCATGCGCGGGCGTGTCGGTCAAGCCGGGCGCGGGCTTGCCGTCCGCGAACCGCGCCTCGATCCACGCCCGCGCGTCGCGCCAGTCGTCGATGCGCGCGTGCGCCGCCGGAGCTGGCGGCATGTGGCGCGCCATCGCGGGCTCCGCCACCATGTGCAGCCGCCATACGCCCGGCGCATGGCGCGCGACCGAGTCGTGATGGACCGCGAGATCGTCGACGAACACCGTCACCGGACGCCCATGCTCCTTGACCAGCTTCGCCACCGGTCCGCCCTTGCCACCGCCGTTGGTCTCGACCCGCACCTCGATGCCATGCCCGGCAAGCTGCTCGCGGCGCGGCAGGCGGCACTCGTCGGCGATGTTGGTGAGGATCACCACGTCGGCGCGCGTACCGATCGCCTCCAGCGCCTCGGCGGCGTGGGGGACCAGCGTCTGGCGGTGCATCTGCTCTGGAAAGAAGCCACCGAGCAGCCCCCACATCTCCGCCGCGTCCGGACGGGTGCCGTCGGCGCGCGTCATCGCGTTGGCGAAGTCGCCGCCCGCCAGATCGAAACGGATCGCGTGCGCCTCGTCCAGCCAGGTCGCGAAATGCCGCACCATATGCAGCAGCACCTCGTCGCAGTCGCAGATCAGCAGCGGCTTCATGCGGCCTCCAGCGCGGCGCGGGCGCGGACCAGTGTTTCGGGCGAGACGCCGAGTTCGTCAGCGCAGGCAACGAGGTCGGACTCGTTCGCCTCGAGGAAGCCGAGCACCGCGCCAAGAACGTCGGGGTGGCTCGCCCGCGCCTTCAGGTCGGTGGGCGTCAGCCCGGTCAGGTCGAGCAGCCGCAGCGCGCGCGCGGGCTCGGCGAGCGTCCACACCAGCGCGCGCAGGCCAAGCTCGCTGACGTCTTCGTTTGTATCGGCACGGCGCATTGCGTACTCGTCCTCGCGCGGGGTCTGGAGGAGCCAAGTGGCGAAACGAGTGCTCGTTGTCGAGGACAACGAACTCAATCTGAAGCTGTTTTGCGACCTGCTGCGCGCGCACGCCTATCTGGTCGAGCCGGTGCGCGACGGGCGCGAGGCGGTGGCGCGCGCGCGCGCGGTCGAGCCGGATCTGATCGTGATGGACATCCAGATGCCCCACGTCACCGGCTATGAGTTGATCGTCGAGCTGAAGGCGGACGAGGCGCTGCGCGCGATCCCGGTGATGGCGGTCACCGCCTATGCGGGCCGCGAGGACGAGGAGCGGATCCGCGCGGCGGGCGCGGACGCCTATGTGAGCAAGCCGATAAGCCTGATGCGGTTCCTGGAGGCGGTGGCGGCGCTGGTGTAAGATGCAGGCGGCCTTGGGCGCTTGCCGGTCGACCGGGGCCGCGCCATGCTGCCCGACGGCGGTCAGCCTCCGGGCAATCGCGGCCGCCAAGGGAGGTGGTTACCATAGATATCTCAACTGCAACGCTGATCGTCGCCATCATGTCGGCGTCGATCGCCTTCGCGATGCTTGTCCTTAAGATCGTGGAGGTCGCCAGGCGGCGTTAACGCTTGGCGGGGGTCGGGCTGGCACCCGGCCCCCAACTGCGACCGGCGGCATTGCACAAGAAAAACGGGGCGCACCGCTGGCACGGCACGCCCCGTTCGTAGGAGATGATAGACATTCAACTGCACGGAGGTAGTTAGCGTAAGTCGCCGCCGGACGCAAGCCCGTCCGGTTGGCAACGGACCGCTTTGGCAGCCCTGCCTCTCAGCTCACTTGATCTTGGCTTCCTTGAAATCGACGTGCTTGCGGACGACCGGGTCGTATTTCTTGAAGCTCAGCTTCTCGGTCTTGGTGCGCGGGTTCTTCTTGGTGACATAGTAAAAGCCCGTATCGGCCGAGCTGACGAGCTTGATCTTGACGGTGGTCGGCTTGGCCATAGGCCCTTGTCCTTGTGCACGAAGAAGCGGCGCGGGCGGTGAAGCCCAGCGCTGAAGACAGGCGCGAGTGACGCAACCGGTGCGCAAAGTCAAGCCGGAGCGCGGGTTAACCCGGCTTTCACCGGCGCGCGCGCAGGCTGCTGACGAGGGGAACGACCATGTCACAAGCGATCAATCTGGCCTCGATCAAGGCGGACCTCCACCGCCGCATCGCCGCGCTCGACCGACGCGCGCCCTCCGCCAGCGCGCGCGAGCTTGCGCCTGACGTGGACGCGATCCGCGCGCTGGCGCACGGCGCGGGCCTCAACCCGGCGGTGACGGTGACGCATTTCGTCGCCTCAGCGCTCGCACGCGGCGAACGCGGCGCGCTGGTCAGCGGCTGGCTGCCCGTGCTCCAGGACGCGGTCGCGAGCGAGCGCCAGGACGTCGCCGCCTGTTGCGCCTATGCCGCCGCCTGTTCGGTGCGACTGGCAGGCTGAGTGGACGCGCTGATGGCGGCGCTGGTCGCGGCGGCGCTGGCGCAGGGGGCAGACCGCGCGCCCTGGCTGGCCGCGATCCTCGCCGACCGCTATCGTCGCCCGTCGCTGGTGATCGCCGCCGCCGCGCTGGCGCTGGCCGCGAACTACACGCTGGCGAGCGTGGCGGGGGCGGCGGCGGCGCCGTGGCTCAGCCCCAACGCTGCGCTGCTGCTGCTCGCCTGCGCGCTGCTGATCGCCGCCGGAGGAATGGTGCTCGCGCCCAAGCCGCCCGACCGGTTGAGCAGCTGGCGCGTCGGCGCGTTCGCGACCTCGCTGCTCGGCATGGCCATCCTCGCGTTCGGCGACGCGACCCAGTTCATCGCCGCCGCGCTGGCAGCGCGCAGCCCGGTGCCGTGGCTCGCGGCGGTCGGCGCAACGCTCGGCGCGCTCGCGGTGCTGATCCCGGCGGCGCTGCTCGGCGAGGCGAGGTGGCGCGCGCTGCCGCTGCGCTCGATCCGCTGGACGGGCGCGGGCGTGCTGGCCGTCGCGGGCGTGGTGCTCGGGCTGGCGGCGGCGCGGCTCATCTGACCGGCCCCAGCGTGAGCAGCCACCAGTCGGGCGGCGCGCCGAAACGTAGCGGCAGGTTGCTGGTCCCCGTCCCCGCCCCGATCACCACCGTGCGCGCACCCTCACGCACCAGTCCGCAGCGGTAGCGCTCGCCAAAGCGCGAGATTTGAATCGGCGCGCCGACCAGCGGCAGCACGACCTGCCCGCAATGCGTGTGCCCCGCCAGCACCAGCCCGCGCGCGAATTTGGGGGCGTCGTCGGGCGTGTGCCCCACGACGACGCGCGCTCCGGTCAGCCGGTCGAGCGCCGCCAGCACCTGCCCCGGCCGCGAATGCGCGGTCGCCTCGTCGTCGAGCCCGCCCAGCGCCAGCGGCCCGCGCTCGATCGCCCGGTTCTGCAGCAGCACCACGCCCGCGCGGCCCAGCGCGGCGCGCAGCAGCGGCAGGCCGGCCCGCCAGTCATGGTTGCCCGGCACCGCGACCACACCGAGCCGGGCGTGCAGCCGCCCGAGCGGGACCACCAGCTCGCCAACCGAGCGCACCCGTCCGCCCGCCACGAAGTCGCCCGCGAGCAGGATCAGGTCGGGCCGCTCCGCGCTGACCTGGTCGGCGATGCGGGTCAGCCTCGCGACGTCGGTGCTGGCATTGCCGAGGTGGAGATCGCTGACCAGCGCCACCCGGATCGGGGCTGCGCCGCGCGGCCAGTCCGACAGCGCGATCGTCGCCCGGCGCACGACCGGATCGCGCCGCGACTCCGCAAAGGCGAACAGCAGCAACCCCGTCAGGGCCACCGCCAGGAGGAGCAGGAAGCGTCGCACTCGCGCCGCCTAGCCGGGCGCGCGTGCTTTTGCCAAAGCTGATCGCGCCATGCACGCCTTTGCCGCGCTTCTCGATTCGCTGATCTACACGCGTGGGCGCAACGCGAAGCTCAAGCTGATCGCGGATTACCTGCGCGCGACCGCCGACCCCGATCGCGGCTGGGCGATGGCGGCGCTGACCGGCGACCTTGACCTGCCCGGGGTCAAGCCCGCGGTGATCCGCGCGCTGATCGAGGAACGCGTCGACCCGGTGCTGTTCCGGATGAGCCGCGATTTCGTCGGCGATACGGCGGAGACGGTGGCGCTGTTGTGGCCCGCGCCGATCGTCCCGCCCGATGCCGCCGCCCCGCTGACCGTCACCGCCGTCAGCGACACGTTGCTGTCGCTCTCCCGCTCCGACGCGCCCGCCGCGCTCGCGGGGATGCTCGACCGGCTCGACGCGGAGGAGCGGTTCGCGCTGCTCAAGATGGCGACGGGCGAGCTGCGCGTCGGCGTGTCCGCGCGGCTGGCCAAGACCGCGCTGGCGCAGGCGTTCGCGCTCGATGTCGAAGCGGTGGAGGAGGTGTGGCACGGGCTCGCCCCGCCCTACGCGGCGCTATTCGCTTGGGGGCAGGGTCACGCGCCGCAGCCCACAGCGGCCGACGTGCCCGTGTTCCGCCCGTTCATGCTCGCGCACGGGCTGGAGGACGCGCGGGTCAGCCTCGACGACTATGCCGCCGAGTGGAAGTGGGACGGCATCCGCGTCCAGATCGTCTGCGTTCTCAATAAGGAGGGGGGCGGCGAGACGCGGCTCTACAGCCGCACCGGCGACGACGTGACCGGCAGCTTCCCCGACGTCGCGCGCGCGTTCGCGACGCCGGGCGTGGTCGACGGCGAGCTGCTGGTGCGCGGCGCGTTCCAGGGCGGGACGCTGGAGGAGGGCGGCGGCGCGGCCAGCTTCAACGCGCTCCAGCAGCGGCTGGGGAGGAAGGTGGTGTCGGCGAAGATGCTGGCGGATTATCCCGCGTTCGTGCGGCTGTACGATATCCTGTTCGACGGCGCGGAAGATCTGCGCGAGCGCGCATGGACCGAGCGACGCGCGCGACTCGAGGCATTCGCGGCGGCGCTCGACCCGGAGCGGTTCGACTTGTCGGAGGTGATCCCCGCGACCGACTTCACCGAGCTCGAAGCGATCCGCGCGGGCGCGCGCGACGCGGCGATCGAGGGGGTGATGCTGAAGCGCCGCGACTCGCCCTATGTCGCGGGGCGGCGCGCGGGGCTGTGGTACAAGTGGAAGCGCGACCCGCTAACCGCCGATTGCGTGATGATGTACGCGCAGCGCGGCAACGGGCGACGCTCGTCCTATTACAGCGACTATACCTTCGGTTGCTGGACCGGCGACCCGGCCGAGGGCGGCGAACTGCTCCCGGTCGGCAAGGCGTATCAAGGCATCACCGATGCCGAGCTGCAGCAGCTCGACCGCTATGTGCGCCACCACACGCTCCACCGCTTCGGCCCGGTGCGCGAGGTGAAGAAAACGCTGGTGCTGGAGATCGCGTTCGACTCGATCCACCTGTCGAAGCGGC
>CAXSEO010000167.1:0-5972 GCA_964235525.1 uncultured Sphingomonas sp.
CCCTCGAGAAATCGCTGGTAGCTGACCCACAGACTGCGCGCGATCGTCAGCTCGCGTTCGAGCTGCTCGACCTGGGTCGATTGCACCACGACACGGTTGACTGAGTTCGGGTCGCTCGAGTTGAGGCTCTCCGCCTCGCCGAGCTGGGCCTGCAACGCGGCGATCTCCGCCTCGATCTGCTGTACCTGAAAGCTCTGGTCGGTGCCGAACTGGCGCGCGGCGTTGAGCTGGACCTGCCGCGACTTGATCGCCGCCTGGATCGCGGGCACGCGCAGGCCAATGGCAGCGATCGAGGTACCGGGATCGGAATAGCGCGTGTTACGACGGAAGGCGTCATAGGCTGCCTGCGCGTGGTCATACCGGGCACGCGCGTCCGACACGAGCTTCTCGAGCACATCGCGCTTGTACGCGGTCTGCCCCCGGCTGATCTCGGCAAGCCGCGCGCGCGTGGCGTCGGCCAGCCCCCCCACGAGCTGCTTGGCAAGGTCCGCGTCGCTCATCTTGGCGGTCATCTGCAAGATGCCGCCGCGCAACGACCGGATCTCCACCTCGCGCTCCAACCAGCGGTCGGCCGCGTCATATCCGTCGAGGTGTTCGCGCCGGATCAGGTCGAGCTGATCGATCACCTTGCGCCGCACCGCCATGCTGCGCGCGACCTTGAGGCTGATCTCGACCGCCGCCTGGCTGCCGAATACGTTGCTGAGCGCGCCAAGCTGGCCCAGTGCGCCGGACAGCCCCAGCGCGGACGGGTCGGTCGGGGTCAGCGACACGGACGCACGATACTCGCGCGGGAACAGCGTCAGCAGCCCGAGCACCACGATCAGCACCGCCGCGAGCAGGCGGCGATACAGCGGTCGCCCGAACAGGCGACTGGCGGACAGGTTGTCGACCATGCTGCGCGGCGGTGTCACCGGGTCACCGTCGTATAGGCGGCCGCGCCAAGGCCGAGCTGGAACAGGATGGAGCTGATCTGGCCGAGCTTGGCGAGGAACGACACGTTCTGCGACTTGACCGGAACGAAGATCACGTCGCCCGGAATGACCCGGTCCGACAACGCACCGCGTCGCCGCGATACGACCGAACCGTTGGCGTGCACCACGAAGATGTCGCGCGTGTCCGCCGCGCGCAGCGTCCCACCCGCCTTGTCGAGATAGTCCTTGAGCCGGCGCGGCTCCCCGTCCTCGAGCAGGAACGATGCGGGGCGGTACACCGCGCCGAACACGCCCACTGTGGTCGCGCGCGGCGGCACGAAGATCGCGTCGTTGTTTTCCAGAACGAGGTTGGCCGGGAGCGCGGTCGCGTCGGGCGTCAACGGTAGAACCACGCGACCGTCGGGCTGCGCCTGGCGAAGCCGGTCGAGCGTCGCGCGCGCCGACGCCAGCTGCGCCGCCTGCGACGCGTCCGACAAGCTGGCAGACGCGGTGAGCGGCGCGCTGGCGAGCTGCACCTCCAGCTGCTGCACCGCTTCCTGAAAGCTCTCACGCTGCTGCTGGCGCACCGACACGCGCTGAAACCGCGTGCCGTAGGCGAAGGCGCGCGGGGTGAAGCCGCCAGCGAGCGCGACCACCTGCTCGACGCCGGTGTTGGGCGCGACGACATAGTTGCCGGGCTTGGCGACCTCGCCCTCGACCCGGACCACCACCGTCTGCCGCTCGAGCGGGTTGGCGAGCGAGCCCGCTGACAGGATCTGGACGATATCGCCCGAGGCAAGCGGCTCCGCCGCGAACGATGCGCGCGACACCTCTACGCCGCCCACCGTGCTCGCATTGGCGATGTGGTACACGATCGCGCGATCGGGATCGGCCAGCGCGTTTACGCCGCCGCCATAGCGAAGGAGGTCCGACACCCGCTCGCCGGGCCGGCCCTCATAGATCGCTTCGTCGTTGACGCTCCCCGTCAACGCGATCTGCGGTCCCAGCGGAGGGATGTCGAGCACGTCCTGGTTCTGCAGCATGACGTCCTTGCTGCGGTCGCCGCGGCGAAGAAAGTCGTACAGGTCGAAATCGGTCAATAGCTGTCCGTTGCGGTACAGGCGGATCGAGCGGAAACTGCCGCCCGATGACGGGCCGCCCGCCGCGAGCACCGCGTTGACCAGCGTCGACAGGCTGTCGACCGTGAACGCGCCGGGGTTGTTCGCGAACCCGGTCACGTACACCCGGATCCCGCGCAGGCGCGTGACCGCGACGGCGACATCGAAGCCGCGATAGCGGACGCCCACCGCGCGGGTGATCGTTGCTTCAAGGTCGCGGAAGCTCACCCCGCCCAGCTGCACCGCGCCGACCTTCTCCAGGAAGATCTGGCCGCGGTTATCGATCCGCCGCCGTACGCTGCCTTCGATCGAGCCCGACAGGCCGATGAACACTTCATCCCCCGGGCCAAGCTTGTAGTCGGGCGGGATCGCGGCGGTGGCCGGCAGCGAATAGTCGCGCGCGGACGGCGTCAGCAGGTTCGCGCCAAAGCGCGGCAGGCGACGGCCGAGCCGCTGCTCGACGAACTGCTCGAACTCGTTGGGCGGTGCCGGGCGCTTGAGCAGCCGGGGGTCGGCAAGCGCCTGATCGTTGGTCTGGCGGTTGGTCGGCGAGCGGGTGCCGGTGGCAGTGGTGCCGCCTTGATCGCTGGTCTGGTCGACGGTGATGTTGTCGATCGGGCGATCGGTCGAACTGGTGTCGGTACCCTGGTTGATCTGTGTCGGCTGAAGACGATTGTACGTCGGGGGTGCAGGGTTGAGTACCGACTCCTGTTGTTGCTGCTGCTGTCCGTTGGCCGGGTTGCCCGATTGCTGCTGCAAGTCCCCGAACGGGGAGAGCGGGGAGCCAAGCGGCAGATTGGTCTGGCCGGTTTGCGCCACCGTCGTGCCGCTCAGGGCGCCGCAGATCAGGACCGCCAGCAACGCGCGCGAGATCGACCGCGCGCGGTGACCCGTCGCGTCACCCGCGCCGTGCCGACGAAAGATCGTGAAAACCATGAATACTCGGTTTGGAAGCGTTGCGACGGGCGATAGCACAAGCCCCTCAATTCACAAGCGACGTGACGTCGCCGGGCGAGGGAAGGCGCGCGGCGACCTCATCGATCGCGACGTCGAGATCGTAGCGGCAGCGCAGGCCGAACCATCGCGCGGCCCGGTCCGTGCAGGGGATATAGCGGTCGACCGGGCCTGCGGCTTGCGCGGGTGCGTCGACCTCGCCCCCGAACCGTCTCGCGATCCGCCGCGCGAGGTCGAGCACCGAGACCGGCTCGGGAGAACCGACATTGACCACCGGGCAGCGCGGTGTCGCTCCGGCCGCCAGCGTCATCAGCCAGCAAGCGAGGTCATCGGCGTGCATGTAGCTGCGGATGACGGGATGCCGCGCGCGCACGGACACGGGCCGCGCCGATCTTGCATCCTCAAGGAAATTGCCGATCGCGAAATGCTGGTCGCGCGGCAGATAAGCGCCCACGAACGCGAAGCAACGCGCCACCGCCACCGCTAGCCCGTCGCTCCCCAGCGCGGCGATACGCGCTTCGGCGAGGAGCTTTGCCTCGGCATAGTCGCGCTTGTACGCGACCAGCTCCGCGGCGTCGCCGGGGCGGAACTCCTCCGGCAGGCAGGCCAGGTCCGGCGGTTGCTGGCCGTAGACCGCGCCGCTGCTGGTATAGACGATCCCGCTACCGGTGAGGCAGCGTCGCGCGACCTCAGCGAAATTGTCGGCGGCGCGAACGATGTTGGCGCGCTCCTCGGCGGGAAAGTCGACATACCGGCGTGCGTCGGTCGTGTTCGCGGCGTGGATGACATAGTCCGCCGCGGGCACCTCCGTCGTCGAGGCGATGTCCAGATCAACCAGTTCGACCCCGTCGGTGATCAGCTCGGGACAGGTCCGCGCGAACGCGCGCGTGCTGCGGGCCGCGACGACGAACCGCTCGACCCCCCACGGCGCGAGCAGACCGCGACGATAGGCGTCGAGCAGCGACTTGCCAAAGAAACCGGTGCCGCCGATCACCAGCAAGGAGGCGGCACGCGCCGTCATCAGCGCGCGCTAGACCTGCTGCAGATAGTCGATCTCCGGCGTCATCCGGTCGATCGGGTTTGACTCCATCGATCCGCTTTCGGTGATCCGGCTGCTGATCTTCGGGAAGTAAGTCTGTTCCGGGTCGATCGTCACGATGAACGCGGCGGGGCCGGGCGAGGTGAAGCGCTTGAGGAACGCAGCGGACTGGTCGAAGTCGAGCGGCAGCGTCATCGCGGGCACGTCCCAGGCGTCGAACACCCGTTCCCAGTTCGGCAGGCCGAGGCCGGACGGACGATCGCAGCCGAGATACTTGCCCCCGAAATAGCTGCGCTGGGTCATGCGGATCGAGGCATGGCCCTGATCGTGGAAGATGAACATTTTCAGATTGCACTCGTTCACTGACGCGGTGCCGAGTTCCTGCAGGTTCTGCGCGAAGCCGCCATCGCCCTCGATCAGGACTGTGCGGCGGCCCTCGCCCGCGATCGCCGCGCCGATCGCGCCCGACAGGCCGTATCCCATCGACGCGAGCGACTTGTCGGTGACGACGCGCTGCCCGAACTTCTGCTTGTAGAGCTGCATCGACAGGGTGAACGCGCTGCCGCTGCTGCACGGAATGATCAGGTCGTCGGCGCGGGTCAGCGCCTCCAGCCGGACGATGAAGTCGTAGGGCGACATGTATCCGGGGCCGGTGCGGTTGACCTCCTCGACCCTCGGCACGGCCGCGCGGACGCCGCGCGCTTCGGCGAGCCAGTTGTCCTTGCGCGCGAGCGGGCGGGCGAGCAGGCGGCGCACGAAATCATCGGCATCAACCGCGAAGCGGTCGTCGGTGCGGGGATGACCCTTGTCCAGTTCTCCCCGGTCGATCTCGACATGGACGATCCGCGCATCGCGGCCGAACGCCTGCCAGTTGAATCCCGTCTGCTGCAGCCCCAACCGGGTGCCGACCGCGATGATCAGATCGGCGCGCTGGATAATGATGTTGGCGCTGCGCTGACCCCAGGTGTTCGGACGACCGAGGTAGGAGGGATCATCGCCGTCGAATCGGTCGGCGCCGTTATAGGTGGTCATCACCGGCACGCCGAGCTCGGCGAAGCGCCCGCGCAGCGCGGCCCCCGTCGCGTAAGACACACCGCCGCCGATCAACAGCACTGGCCGCGCTGCCGCGTCGTACAAGCGCGCGATCCGCGCCACGTCGGGCTCGCCCATCGTGGGCAGCGCCGGTCGAACGAGCGCGGGCAGGTCCTCCGCCGCCACGCTGGCCGCCTGAACATCAAGCGGGATTTCCAGAAACACCGGCCCTTTGCGAGGCGTCCAGCTTTCGGCAATCTTGTCGAGGAACGACCGCGCGTCGATCGGCGCGAGGAAACGGTAGGCGAGCTTGGTGGTCGACCCGACCAGCGCGACGCCATCGACCTCCTGGATGCCGCGCGAGCGGACCTGACCGCGCGCCAGGTCGGCGGTCTTCACCTGCCCGCCGATCACCAGCAGCTCGCGGCTTTCAAGATACGCGCCAGACAGCGCCGTGACGATGTTGGTGAGGCCAGGCCCGGCGGTGACCAGCGCGAGCGCGCGCCGCTCACCGGCCGCGATCTCGTTGAAATACTCGGCCGCGATGCCGGCCGCGACCTCATGGACGACCGGCACGCCGGTCAGAAAGCGATCGAGGCTTTCGGTGAGGTGCATGATGTTGCCCCCGCCAACATAGAAGTAGTGGGTATAGCCAGCCGCGCTGAGCCACTGCGCGAGCTGATCGCTATACTTGATCGGCATGGGGCACCCCTGACAGCTTCAACAGCGACGACAGCACGTTCAGCACCTGATGCTGCGACAGGCTTCCCTCCACCGACCGATCATATCCCCAGCTCGCGTGCAACGGCAGGTGCACCTTGCCTTCGAACGGCTCGAGATGGGCATTCATATCATCCACATAGACGCACAGATGCCGGCTCGCGTCGAGCCATCCCTGCGCCTCCGCGACCCGAAGCT
>CAXSEO010000168.1:0-5945 GCA_964235525.1 uncultured Sphingomonas sp.
GCCGGTTTGCATGCCGGTCCAAGGCCGTCCCGGTCGCGATCGACCACGCGGCGGCATCGTCCGCTCTTGTCCGCCCCGCCTCGCGACCGGCTCGAGCCGAGGGAGCCACATCAACCCATGTTGTTGCCGCGTCTGCGCGGTTGACCCCTTGGGGGCATCGGCAGTCAACCCGTGCGACGATGTGCGTGAGTGCTGGCGGGACCGGCTCCGTTCCTGTTTGGCGGACCCAGGCCGTGCCGCGCGATGCCTCCGGACTCGCGACCGGCGAAGGAGATCAGGATGACCGGCACCTACCGGACGCAGTCCGTCGGCGACGTCAACATGTTCTACCGCGAGGCGGGTCCACTCGACGCGCCCGTGATCCTGCTCTTGCACGGCTATCCGACGTCTAGCCACATGTTCCGCGACATCATGCCGCTTCTTGCGGGGCGGTTCAGGGTAATCGCTCCCGACCTGCCCGGCTTCGGGCTGACGGTGGCCCCGCCCAGGGGGGTGTTCGAGTACGGCTTCGCGAACCTGGCGGAGGTCCTGGACCGCTTCACGCGGGCTCTCGGGCTCGACCATTACGCGCTGTATGTGTTCGATTACGGCGCGCCGACCGGCTTCCGCCTCGCCGCCGCGCATCCCGAGCGCGTCATGGCAATCATCAGCCAGAACGGCAACGCCTACGAGGAAGGGCTCGGCGACGCCTGGGCTTCCTACCGGACCTACTGGGCAAGCGGGTCGGCGGCGGACCGTGATGCCTGCCGCGCTGCGCTCGCGCCGGAAGCGATCCGGGCCCAGTATCTCACCGGCTCCGATCCGTCCAAGGTCGCGCCGGACGGCTGTAATCTCGACATAGCCTACATCGCCCGGGAAGGCCAGGACGAGATACAGCTCGATCTGATCTACGACTATCGCACCAACGTCGAGCTATACGGCGCTTGGCAGCAATACCTCCGCACGCACCGGCCGCCGCTTCTGGCGGTGTGGGGACGCAACGACGGCTTCTTCCTCCCGCCCGGCGCGGAGGCGTTCCGCCGCGACCTGCCCGACGCCGAGATCGAATTCTACGATGCGGGGCACTTCGCCCTCGAGACCCATTCCGCCGCGATCGCCGAGCGGATCGCGCGGTTCATGGGCGAGCGGGTCGGGTGACGGCGGCTGGCCGACGAAGCGGGCGATCGGGGCGGTGCGGAGCCGACGGTCGGACCACGGGGGAGCTCGCGGCGAAGCCTTCTTCGGTCGTCCTCGCGCCGGTCCTGTTGATGGCGCGAAGCCGACGGTCCGCGCGGGCGACAGTCACCCGCGATACCGGCACCGGGAGGATTACATGAATCTGCATACAGGGGCGATATCCGGTCGGGGGCGAGAGATCCCGCCCGTCGTCGCGGGGGAGGGTAGCGGTCCGCATGTCGGAGCCGAGACCTGGCACGCGTCGCTCGCCGGCACCGTGGCGACGGTGGACGCCCCGGAGTGGCTCCCCTGGAGGGTCGTGCGCATCTCGGACACTCCCGAGGAGCTGCGGCAGCCGGCGCTGCTCGACGACGTCATCTGCCTGCACGGAGGCGGGGCGAAGGAGGTGCAGCGGGTGCGCGCGCTACGCCGCACGACGCACGACGTGGCCAGCGGGGCGGTGACGGTCATGCCGCGCGGTCGTGCGGCGCAGTGGCGGACGCGCGGACCGATCGCCTATTCCCATGTGGTGCTCTCGCCGAAGGCGCTCGACGTCGCGATCGCGTCCGAGTTCGACAGCGCGCGCGAACTGGTCGACCTTCGGGATGACGTGGGCGTCTCGGATCCGCTGCTTGGGCATCTGATCGCCGAGATGGTGATCGTCGCGACGAATGCGGCGGAGCATATGCGGCTCTACAGGGAGGCCTTGTTCACCGCCGCCGCCTTGCGGCTGTTTCACCGCTGCGCGGACGGCGTCAAAGTCGCGGCTCCAGACCGGGCCGTGGCGCGGGGCGGCCTGCCCGGATGGCGCCTGCGTCGGGTAGTGGACTATTTTCACGAGCACCGCGCGTGTGACATCGGCTACGAGCAGCTGACGGAGATCGCCGGTCTGAGCAGGGCGCAGTTCTTCCGCGCATTCAAGCAGTCGATGGGCTGCAGCCCCGGGCGGTATCTCGAGCGGATTAGGCTGGACGAGGCCAAGCGGGCTTTGGAGCGGAAGGCCACCCTGGAAGAGGCTGCCGTCGGCGGTGGTTTCGCGACGGTGGCTGCCATGAGCCGTCCGTTCCGCCGGATATTCGGCATCAGTCCGTCCGACTACCGGAGCTGGTATCGATAGCGCCGGCGCGGACCGAGACGCGCATCTCGACCGGTTCCCCGCCCGTCGTGAAAGGCGTCGTCGCGGTCTGCACCCGACAGCCCGGCGAGAGCGGGAGTGGTCGGAATCCCCCTTGCGGCCACGCCGGTCTGGGCTGCGAGCACAGCCCTGAGTTTCGGCGCGCGTTCTCCAAGTCGGAAGCACACGAAAGTGTTCATGCTGCCGATTGCTCGACCGCGAGCCGACGTCGGTCGCGGTACCGCGACGAACCTGCCGACGCGAGCGGCGACGCATGCCGCTTCGCCCATCTGTAACCTTGGCGCGCCTCGGGTCGAATACCAGACGCAGTCCATGCAAGAGGTCTCGCCATGAAGCGCATCCGCACGATCCTCACACTCCTGGCCATCCCGGCCACCAGCGGTCTCGCGTTCGCGAGTTCCATCCACGTCCGCTCCGCCACGCCCGCGCCCGGCAGGCTCCACGTCGTCGAGCTTTTCCAGAGCCAGGGCTGCTCCGACTGCCCGCCGGCGGAGGCGAACCTCAACGCGATCGCGAACGATCCCGGCATCCTGGCGCTTTCCTATGGCGTGACCTATTGGGACCAGCTGGGCTGGAAGGACACTTTCGCGACGCCGCAGTTCACTGCGCGGCAGTGGGAGTATGCGCATCGGCGCAGCCGCGGCAACGTATGGACGCCGCAGGTCTATGTCGATGGCCAGGCCGACCTGGTCGGGAGCAATCGCGCGCAGCTCGGCCAGACGATCGCGGCGGCGCGGGTGAGCGGGCCAGTGGTAGCGATCAACGGAAGCCGTGTGACGATTGGCGCGGGCCCGGCGCGCGCGAAGCCGGCGACGGTTTGGGTAGTGCGCTATGATCCGCGCACCCTGGAGGTCCCGATCCGCGCGGGCGAGAACGGCGGCCGCACCCTGCCGCACAGGAACATCGTCCGCGAGCTGGTCTCGATCGGCCGGTGGAGCGGCGCGGGCGCGGCCTACTCCATTCCCGCCGCCAGGACGCCGGGCTTCTCGGTCGCCGTGCTGGTCCAGGACGGACCGGGTGGTGCGATCATCGCCGCCGCCAAGGGCTGAAAAAGAGTGGCGGCGAGCGGCGCCGACGACGGGTGGGGGCAGCTGATGGCGGCGGCCCAGGACGGGCACGGCGGCGCATATCGCCGCCTGCTCGACGAACTGCGCGTGTGGCTGCTGCGCTTCTACGCGCGGCGGCTGCCGCCCGCTGCGGTGGAAGACGCAGTGCAGGATACGCTTATCGCGATCCACGAGAAGCGCCACACCTACGACCGGGCTCGCCCCTTCAAGCCGTGGCTGGCGGCGATCGCGCGCTACAAGTGGATCGACCGGCTCCGCGCGATGAGCCGGACCGCCACCGGACCGCTCGAGGATGATGACGTCGCCGTGGAGGATCACGGCGGCGCGGTGGTCAGCGCGGCGGTGCTCGACCAGCTGCTCGCGGAGCTCAAGCCGGCGCAGGCGTCGGCGATACGGTTGGTCCAGCTGGAGGGCTGCTCGATCGAGGAGGCCAGCGCACGGACCGGCCAGTCGGGTGCGCTGGTCAAGGTCAACATCCACCGTGGCATCGCGAAGCTGTCGGCTATGGTCCAGAGGCAACCCCATGCGGAATGAGTTCTCGATCGACAGTCTTCTAGTAGATCTCCGCCCCGTGCGTTGCCGCTCGGCCTGGCGGGACGCGGCGGTGTTGGCCGGCGTCGCGGCGTGCGAGCTGGGGGCGTGGCTGCTGCTCGGGTTCGGCCGGCCCGATCTCGCGGAGGCGCTACGACAGCCCGCGTTGCGGTGGAAGCTGGGCAGCCTGTTGCTGCTGGCGGTATTGAGCGCCGCGACCGCGCTGCGGTCGTTCGCGCCCGAGCGCTCCGCGCGCGCGGGCCTTGGGTGGAGCGCGGCGATCGTCGGCCTGGCGCTGCTGATCGGCGGCGCGCTCGGCGCGGCACCTGGGTCGATCGACGACGTCCTTGCGCGGCTCGACTGGCGGAACGGGCTGATGTGCGTCGGCAAGATGACCGCGTTGTCGTTCACGCCCGCGATCGCGCTTGGCATGCTTGCGCGGCGTGGGGCGCCGACCGATCTCGGCCGCACCGCGCTTGCGTGCGGAGTGGCGGCGGCGGGCTGGGGCGCGTTCGTCTTCGCGTTCGCGTGCCCCTCCGACGATCCGCTCTACGTCGTGGCGTGGTATCTGGTCGGCTGCGGGGCGACCGCGCTCGTCGCCTGGTTCCTGATCGCCCGGCTGGCGCGCTGGTAGCGCACAGGCGCGCTCGGGGCCGTCATTGCGGCATCTCGACATGTCCGCCGAACCCCATCCGCATCGCCGACAGCAGCTTGTCCCCGAACGTCGTCTCGACCCTGCTGCGGTAGCGCGCGAACAGCGCGGCGGAGAGGACGTGGGCCGGGACCGCCTGCTCCATGGCGGCGTCGACCGTTTACCGCCCCTCCCCCGAGTCGCCGACCTGGCCCGAGAAGCCCTCCAGCATGTCGTCGGCGGCGAGCGCGCCGGCGCAGAGGTCGAGCAGCCATGACGAGATCACCGACCCGCGCCGCCAGACCTCCGCGATGTCCGGAAGATCGAGCTCGAAGCGCTCGCCTTCGGGCACGCGCTCGCATTGCGCCCGGCTCTTGAGCACGTCGAACCCCTCGGCGTAGGCCTGCATGATCCCGTACTCGATGCCGTTGTGGACCATCTTCACGAAGTGCCCCGCCCCCGCCGGGCCGGCATGGATGTAGCCGCGCTCCGCGCGATCGTCGGCCGACCGGCGTTGTTCGGTTCGCTCAATGTCGCCCCGCCCCGGCGCCAGCGTCGCGAAGACGGGATCGAGCCGCGCGACCACCTCCCGTTCCCCGCCGATCATCATGCAGTAGCCGCGCTCGAGGCCGAACACCCCGCCCGACGTGCCCACGTCAACATAGTGGATGCCGTTCGTGTAGCAGCTCGCCGAACGCCGAATGTCGTCGCGGTAGAAGCTGTTGCCGCCGTCGATGACGACGTCGTCCGCCCCGCCGAGCTCGATCAGCTTGCGGATGGTCTCCTCCGTCGGATCACCGGCGGGGAGCATGACCCAGAAGACCCGTGGCGCGTCCAGCTTGGCGACGACATCCTCCAGCGAGCCGGCCGCTACCGCGCCGTCGTCCGCGACTGCGGCGACCGCCTTCTCTCCATGATCGTACACGACCACTTTGTGGCCGCCACGCAGGAGTCGACGGGCGATGTTGCCCCCCATCCGGCCGAGGCCGATTACCGCGATCTGCATGCAGGTCCTTTCAGGTAGGAGGAAGACCGCTCACCGGCGGAGCGGCCGTAGCCCGAGCGTCCCACCGGCGAGCGCGCGTGTGGCGGGCCCGGGGCGGTAACAGAGCAGGGCGAAGCCGCTGGAGAGCTCTTGCGGAGAACGATGACCCCCAAGCGAGCCGCGACCGCTGCAGCCGCGGAACGCGGCCCGTGATGCGGGCCCGCTAGAACCGGCCTGATGCCGCGACGATGGGATTCGCGTCGCTTGGTTGATTTCATGGCGCGAGTTCCTCCGCGCGCGCCTCGGCCAGCACCACCGTGAACAGCCCGTCCGCGTCCGTCCACTCCTCTACTGGCGTCCACCCGCCCGCGCGCAGCAGCAGGCGCGCGTCGCGCGAGCCGTATTTGTGGCTGTTCTCCGTGTGGATCGTCTCACCCGCCG
>CAXSEO010000169.1:0-5920 GCA_964235525.1 uncultured Sphingomonas sp.
ATAGGGGGTCCCTGTTCGACGCCGATCGGGGGTCCCCTTTGCACGCCGGTTGACAAACTCGGCGTCTGGGTGCCGCAGGTCAAGGCGGGGCTGACGCTGGACTCGGTGCGGGGCACCATCCTCGACGACCCCGCAGGCCGGGCGCACACCGACGCCCTCGTCACCGGGCTGTGCCAGACTTATGGCGGCCGCGCGCCCAGCGCGGGCGAACTCCAGACATGGGAGGGCAATGTGCGCGCGGGCGGCACTTTTGCCGACGTCCGCCACGCGATCCTCTCCGATCCGCTCGGCATCGGCCACACGAGCGATGTCGTCACCGGGCTGTACCAGACCTATGGCGGCCGCGCGTCGACGACCGCCGAGGTCCAGACGTGGGAAGCCAACGTCGTGGCGGGCGCGAGCTATGACGATGTGCGCCACGCGATCCTCGCCGATCCGCTCGGCATCGGGCATACCAACGCTGCGGTGACCGGGCTCTATCAGGCGGAGTTCGGCCGCGCGCCCGCGGGCAACGAGCTGCCCGCCTGGCAGGCGCTGATCGCGGGCGGCGCGACGTTCGAAACGCTGCTTGATACGCTCATGACCGATCGCGGCAGCGATGCGACCGGCACGCAGCGGCTGACCGGCACCGCGGGCGCGGACAACTTCATCGCCGCGCACGGGCATGAGACAACCGTTACCGGCTTCGACGCCGCGCATGACAGCCTGACGCTTTCGCGATCCGATGTCGCGAGCGGCAACCCGCTCGACAGTACCCACGCGCGCCAGATCTACGCGCTGGACGGCACCCCGGACGTGCTGCTGACGCTCGACGACGGCCACCACGTCCTGCTCGCGCACACGTTGCTCACCGACCTCACGACCGCCAACCTTCACCTCGCCTGACCTGGAAGCATCTTACTTCCGAACGAAGTTCCGCAACGGATCGGGGAATGCCGCCCAGTCTGCTGCTCCCGCTCGGCGCCAATGCGCGTTGGGCGTGGTGGTCGGGGCGGACTGGTCGGCAGCAGCGCGGCGTCACTGGCCGGATGACTGGCTCGTCGGGCGCTATCGTTCCTCCATCGTCCGGGCGGTCCGGCCGATGGAGTGGTGGTACAGCGGCAGGAGCAGCTACCTGGAACAGTCGCCGATCTGACGTGTGGCGAGATCGGCAGGAATCCGCGACTTTCCGGAGCTGGCGATCCCTCCCGTAGGGGTCACCACGGGTCAGGGCGCCGCCGACCCGTGGCGTTCCCTAGGTGACGCGCCGTCGTACTTCCCCCCTCACCGCAGCAGCGTGCGAGCGGTCCGGTAGCAATCGTCGACATGCGCGTTGCCGGCCAGCTTCATCGCGCCGAAGCTGATCGTCGCCGCGATCGCCGATCCGAGGATCGGAACGTATTTCGCCACCGAGGCGGTCGCGATCCGGACCCCCATACGGCGAAGCAGCCTGACCGCCAGCTTGCGCGTGACCATGCGACCGATGACGTTGTTGCCAAGGCTGGACGCGAACACCAGGACCCGCTCGGCGATCTCCGGGTCGAGCTTGCGGACGCTGGCGTGATCGAGCTCGAACCGCTCGCTGATCTTGGGGAGCATGTTCGCCAGCAAGCCGACATCCGCGATCAGGTCCGCGCCCGGGATCGGCACCACCGCGGCGGCGG
This sequence comes from uncultured Sphingomonas sp., assembly GCA_964235525.1. Taxonomy (GTDB): domain Bacteria; phylum Pseudomonadota; class Alphaproteobacteria; order Sphingomonadales; family Sphingomonadaceae; genus Sphingomonas. Next base: position 1,644 of record CAXSEO010000169.1, read on the forward strand.
CAGCCGCCAGCGAGCGCTCGGTCACCATCCGATAGCAATCTTGCTTGACATGGTCCAACTCAGCGACGGTACGGATCATAATGGTTCCCTATCGGACATCGCCGGACGCGTCCCTACTGCAAACACCGTGTTCGTGGAAGGAGCCACGCGCCGGGCCGGGATCACCTCGAAGGCCAATACCTGCCTGTACGACGGCCTACGGTCGCGGACAGCTTGTCACCATCTCGCGATTCGCGCGAAGTGGAGAGGTGATTAGGCGCTTGCCCCCCGATGTGACCTTCCCCGCACAGGCGGAGATCCCGCTGATTGCCGGGATCAGCCGATCGCGTTGATGAGCAGCGAGGCGGGCGAGTTGTTGTTCGATCCCGCCGCGCCGTAGGTGCCGGTGGAACTCACCGCCGACTTGAACTGGGTCAGGAACGCTTCGAGCGCGGTCACCGCATTGGTAGCGGCGGTCTCAACCGCCGCAACGGGGCCGGTCGTTGTCGCCGTGGCGCTCGCGGTGCTCGTGACCGGGTCGGTGTTGGCCGAGGATGACGCGGTCAGCGCGGCGATCGCGCCGCCGCCGTGATGGCCGTGCACGCCGTGCATGTGGGCGTGCGCCTGAGCGAACACCTGTTTCAGCTCGGTCGCTTGATCGCTGGTCAGCTTGCCGCTGGACATTTCATTGTCGATCGCGCTGTCCACCCGATCCTTCATCGACGTGGGCGCGGCCGGACTGGTGGTGCTCGATGCGCCGGTCGCGGCGGGGGGCGTCGTCGCGCCCGCCTGCAGCTGCGATCCGATGTCGCTGATCGCCGATGCCAGCGCGGTGCCATCGGTTGCGGAGATCGTGCCGGCGTCGACGTCGCGCTTGAGCGCGTTCTGCACCCGACCGAACGGGGAAGGAGCAACACCGAAACCACTGCTCGAAATGCTCGTCATGGGACGCCTTCCGTCTTAACCGCGGGGACATGCTACGATCGAAGAGTAAATACGCGGTTGACTTAGCACCAGTCATAGTTGGGCTGACCCCGATCAGCCGCTACTCGGGAGAGGTTTTCAGTCTCGGGCCGCGCCTGCCCGCGCCGCCCCCCGATCGGAACAGCGCCCGATCGTCGCGCCGATACCAGCCCGGAAGCCTCCACCACCAAGTCGATCCGCAGCGTCGCGATCGGCATCCGTAACTCGTGCGCGACGTTGGCGACGAACTCGGCCTGTTCGCGAAAATTATTGTCTGCGCGCCGATCCCCTCCGCGTGCGACGACACCCGCATCACCGAAGCGAACAGCCTGCGAATCAGGGCGAGGTATAATAGCAGCAGCAGCAACCGCCGTGTATCGCCGCTGGAACCGGGCAACGACGTCGTCGACAATCACGCCGGGTCCGGCCTCGTCCTGAGTCACCAGCACGGACATGCCGGAACGCTGGGAAAGCGGAAGGTTCACCCTGACGATCCTGCCCGACTGGAACGAACTTACGCCGCCTCCCTGCGGCGTCTTGGCGAGGATCGCCGGGTCGCAAAGCGGCTCCGGAAGACGTGTTTGAAGCCAAGCACCGCGTTTGATCGGTAATCGTCATCTCGACCTCCCTAGCGGAAGTTGCTGACACACACCTGACAGGCTGATCCGATCAGAACCTCGGCGCGAAGCCGCCTTCCCACTCGACGAACGCCGGGTAGTCATCCGCTGCCATCGGGCCGAGGCAAGAAAGTGGTCGATCGGCGCGTTGCACACGAAGCGCGCGCTTTGCCCGGGTCGCCGCGCGTGCCATGATCAACGCATGCGCTCCCTCCTCCTCGCCGCCGCCCTGTTCTCCTCGCCGGTGCTCGCCCGCACCTACGACCTGCCCGCCACCCCCGCGACCGTCGCCTGGGGTCACTACGACGCCAGCGACAAGCCGGTGCTCACGATCCAGTCCGGCGACACGGTGGTCATGCATACGCTGCTCACCAACAGCCCGACCGGGCTGGAAAAGGCGGGCGTCGCGCCGGGCGATGTCGAGCCGGCGCTGCGCGCGGTGTTCGACGGCGTCCCCGCCTCCGCGCGCGGCCCCGGCGGGCACATCCTCACCGGCCCGATCGCGATCGAAGGCGCGATGCCGGGCGACACGCTGGAAGTGCGGATCAAGCGGGTCGAGCTCGCCATCCCCTATGCCTATAATGCGTTCCGCTATGGCGCGGGGTTCCTGACCGACGACTTCCCGTACGCCCGCGTCAAGATCGTCCCGCTCGACAAGGCGCGGATGGTCGCGCGGTTCGGGCCGGGGATAGCGGTGCCGCTGCATCCCTTCTTCGGCAGCATGGGCGTCGCGCCGCCACCCGCGTTCGGGCGCTATGACAGCGCGCCGCCGACGATCATCGGCGGCAATATGGACGACCGCGCGCTGGTGGCGGGCACGACGCTGTTCCTGCCCGTCCACGCGCCAGGCGCGCTGTTCCAGGCGGGCGACGGCCACGCCGCGCAGGGAAATGGCGAGGTCGATATCACCGCGCTCGAGACCTCACTGACCGGCACGTTCGAGTTCGTGCTGCACAAAGGTCAGACCACCCCCTACCCGCGCGCCGAGACGCCCGACGCCTATATCGCGATGGGCTTCGACGACGATCTCAGCAATGCGACGCGCAAGGCGTTACGCAATATGATCGACTTCCTGGTCAGCGCGCGCGGGATGACGCGCGACGACGCCTATATGCTGGTCAGCGTCGCGGGCGATGTCGAGATCACCGAACTGGTCGACCGCAACAAGGGCGTCCACGTCGTCGTGCCCAAGCGGCTGTTCTTTGGCAGATAGGCCAAGTCCTGACAGACCCTTAAGAAGAACTGCTGGTGCACGCCCCAGCGTAAGCCGTGTCGGGAGCAGTTGCAGTGATCGAAATGCCAAAGTGACTGCTTGCTTTCGATCGCCAAACCGCAACGCGATCTCTGCTTTCACCCAAAGGTGCATGGCCGCGACGTAGCGACGCTCGCGAGCATCGACGGAAATGTCTTCCGCGAGACGGTACATCTGATCATGACCACTCTCGATCGCCTCGCGCGATGTCGTGACTCGGACATGGCATCCAATATCACAATAGGTAAGCGGCTTCGGAACGTAGGCGAACGCGCCTTCCTGGGTGAGACGAAGCCACAGATCCCAGTCCTGACAACTGCGCATGCTCGCATCGAAACCCCTCACGCGCGCGAACGCGCGGCGACCGACACAGACGGACGAGCAACCGCCGATCGAGTTCCAGGCAGCCACGGCGACCGACGTTCTCCACACCGGGTTCAACGCCCCTCCCCCAATACCAATCGGAGGTGCGGATACTGACCGCTTCAGGTACGCAGGGTTATAGGAGGCGACCACGCCGGGCTGTTCAAGCACGCGTCGATGATGCGCGAGGCGATCAGGTGCCCACCAATCGTCGGAGTCCAAGAAGGCGATAAAAGGAAACTGCGCGGCAGCGACCCCGATGTTTCGAGCCTCGCCGCCGCCGACGTTTGTGTCGAGTCGGATCAGTCGAGCATCGGGGCAATCCGCCACCACGAACGCGATCCGCTCGGCCTCCTCGGAACAGGAGGCGTCGTCGACGACGATGATTTCCCAAGTTTCCGTGAACTGGGAACGAACGCTGTTTATCGCCCGGAGCAACTTCTCCGACCGGTTATGTGTCGGGATCACAACTGAAAACATGGCAACTGCCTCCCACTTGTCCTGCCGTGACGAGCCTGGAGCGCACGCCGCTGCTGCCCGTGAGCCGGCACGCCGAAGCGGCCGGGCACACAAGTAACGAGCTGCCAGCGTACCAAGCGGTCGTGATTGTCACAGACCTGTCACGGATAAGTAACAAACACATAAATCAGTCAAGTGGGACCCGTCGACGCGCGGACGTCTTTTCACGCTGGTTCAATATGGATCAGTCTTGCGGCAAGAGGGACTGCGACGGACGCCCCGCCGCGCCTCGGGAGAACCTCACCGCTTTAGATATTTGTTGACCCACGCGATGCTGCGCTTGCGTACGTCCGCCGCCTGGTCGGGCGCGGTGACGCAGTGGCCCGCGTCAGGGTACACGACCAGGCTGGTCTCGACGCCCCGGGCGCGCAGCGCGTGCCACCATTCGATCGACTGGGTCGGCGGCACCTCGATGTCGCGCTCGCCGACATAGATGAAGGTCGGCGTCCGCGCGGTATCGACATGGTATACCGCCGACACGTCCTCGTACGCCTTGTAGTCCTCATAGGCTGTCTTGCCGAAGAACGGCGTCATCCACTGGTCGATGCCGTTCTCGCCGTAATACGACTGCCAGTTCGAGACGC
>CAXSEO010000170.1:0-5907 GCA_964235525.1 uncultured Sphingomonas sp.
CCGGTGCGATCGAACAATTTCCGGCCCAAGGCGCGGATCGCGTTCTGGGCTTTGGTCGCGGACGTGCTGGTGCTCGGGTGGGTCGGCGGCGCGGAGTCCTCGCCGTTCTACATCATGCTCGGGCAGATCAGCGCGGCGTATTACTTCGCGCATTTCCTGATCATCCTGCCGCTGATCTCGCGATCAGAGCGGCCGCGTCCGCTGCCGCATTCGATCACGGAAGCGGTGCTGGGCAATCACGCGGGGACTGCTCCCACGCGCACCGCGCTCGCCTGACGCCGAACCGGAACAAGGGAAACGACAACAGATGGTTCGTGCAATCGCCGCCTTGATCGGGGCCGCCTTCGTGTTCGTGCTCGCGCTGGCGCTGTTCGGGTCGGTTACCGACCGGATCAGCAACCCGCCGCAGCCGACGGCGGTAGAGGAGTTCCACGAGCATCCGCGCAATGCCGAGCTCGCCTCCAACGGCGCGTTCGGTCGCTTTGATCGCCGCCAGTTGCAGCGCGGGTTCCAGGTCTACAAGGAGGTTTGCTCCGCCTGCCACTCGATCCGGCTGGTGTCGTTCCGCGACTTGACCGATCTGGGCTACACCGCGCCCGAGGTAAAGGCGATCGCGAAGGGGTGGCAGATCGAACAGCCCGCGCCCAATCCCGACACGGGTGAGCTGTCGACGCGCAAGAACGTACCGTCCGACCATTTCCCGCTGGTGTTCGCCAACGACATCGCCGCCCGGGCTGCCAACAACAACGCGGTACCGCCCGATCTGTCCGACATGGTCAAGGCGCGGCACGACGGCGCGAACTATATCGCGTCGCTGGTCGGGCATGGTTATGGACCTCAGCCCGCCGAGCTGATCCACAAGTTTCCCGACGCGAAAACGCCCAAGGGGCTGTATTTCAACAAGTACTTCGCCAACCTCAACATCGCGATGCCGCCGCCGCTCAAGCAGGACGGTCAGGTGCAATATACTGACGGCACCAGGCCGAGCGTCGATCAGATGTCCAAAGACGTGGCGGCGTTTCTGACCTGGACCGCGGAGCCCAAGCTAGAGGCGCGGCATCAGTACGGTGTGGCCGTGATCATCTTCCTTGCGATCTTCTGCTTCCTGGCGTGGGGCGCGTATCAGAACGTCTGGCGCGACATCGAACATTGAGCGGGCGGCCTGCTCGTGCGCCAGCATGAGCAAAACTTGTCACGGCGGGCAGCGGAAAGGGCGAAGCTGGTCACGTCTGACGACGTGGCGTTAAGGGCAGCAGTCGATGAATGACGACCTGAAGGCGCTGATCCGCACCATCTCCGACTTTCCCAGGCCGGGCATCCAGTTTCGCGACATCACCACCTTGCTGCTCTCGCCCGAAGGGTTGGCGACGGCGGTCGAACGGATGGTGGCGACCGTCAGCGCGCCGGTAGACCTCGTCGCCGGGATCGAGGCGCGCGGGTTCCTGTTCGCCGCCGCGCTCGCAATCCCGCTCGGGGCGGGGGTGCTGTTGATCCGCAAGGACGGGAAATTGCCGGGCGCGACCATCGCCGAGGACTATGCGCTTGAGTATGGCGAGGACCGGATCGCGATGCACGCCGACGCCTGCGTCCCCGGGCAGCGCGTGCTGCTCGTCGACGACCTGATCGCGACCGGCGGCACCGCGCGGGCGGCGGTGCGGCTGCTCCGCAAGGCGGGCGCGGTCGTCACGCAGGCGCAATTTCTGGTCGATCTTCCCGATCTGGGCGGCTCCGACGCGCTGCGCGGCGAGGGCGTCGCGGTGTCGGCGCTGGTGTCTTTCCCCGGTCATTGATCCCTCCCGGATCGAAACGCCCGCGAAACCGTTCAACTTGCTCGGTGAGAAGTGTCTTCTCCGCGTATCAGGAGTGGGTGACATGAGGCGAACAGCGATCGCAAGTGCGGTGGTGCTGGCTGGGTTGGCCCTGGCCGGCTGCTCCAGCGAATATGGTTATGACCGGGTCGGCTATGCCGGATACGGCGGCTATGGTGGCTATGGTCCGTATGGCTATGGTGAGGGCTATGATGGCGGCGGCTTCTATCCTGGCTATGCCAGCTATTATGGCTGGTTCGGCGGGTTCTATTATCCGGGGACCGGCTTCTACGTTTACGACCAGTACCGGCGTCCCTATCGCTGGAATGGCGAGCAACAGCGCTATTGGCAGGGCAGGCTAAGCGGCTATCGCGGCCCGCGCGGAGGCGCCGAATGGCGCGGGTTTGCGGGCGGCGGTGGCCCGAATGGCGCGGCTGGCAACGGCGCTTACGGTAGCCGGGCCTACGCGGGACAGGGCGGCGGTCAGCAAGGTACGCAGGGCTATCGTGGTGGGCCGGGAGGCGGTGGCCAGCGCGGGTATGCGGGGTCGCGGGGCGGTGGTCATTCGCACCGTTAATCGCGCTGACGCTCGGCCCTGACCAGTCAGCAGTCAGGCTTGGTTGCCGCCGCTCCGCGTACGGATCAGCCCGTTGGCGGTGAAGGTCATCACCACCTCGTCATCTTGGTTGAACACAGTGATGCGCGATGTCGTGATCCCGAGGCCGGGCCGCGACGCGGAAGCGCGCTTGGCCAGCAACTCGGTCTCGCAGCGGAGCGTGTCGCCGGGATGGACCGGCTTCACCCAGCGCAACTCGTCGACGCCGGGCGAGCCCAGCCCCGCCTGCGGGTGCGCTTGCCAGTGCGCGACCAGCATCGACATGGTCATCGCTGCGGTGTGCCAGCCGCTCGCCGCGACCCGCCCGAACTGCGTCTGCGCCGCTGCCTCGTCCGAGAGGTGAAACGGTTGCGGATCATAGCGCGAGGCGAACTCGATCACCTCCTCGCGGGTGACATGGTACGCGCCGAAGCTGGCGGTCGCGCCAACCTCCAGGTCCTCGTAGAACAGCATCAGCGTTTCAGCACGGTGCGGAACGGCGTGTCATCGCCGTCGAGCCCGATTCCCTGCGGCAAGCCGAGCAAATGGCGCAGCAACGGGTCGACCGCGAGATTGTCAAAGGCGGGCAATCGCTGGCCGGCGACAAAGGCGGGACCCTCGGCGATGAACAGCGCGCGCATCTCGGGCGAGTCATTGTCATAGCCGTGATCGCCGCTGGTTTGCGCGCTGGTCGGCGCGGTGCGGCTGATCTCCCAGCCGGTGTCGGCGAGGCACAGGAACGGCGGCACACGCGGGTTCGCGCCATAGTAGAGCCGCGCGGGCACGTCGCCCTTGCGCCAGCAATGCACGTGTGGGTGCGGGCGGAGCAGCGCGGCGGCGAGCGTGGCTTCGTGTCCGGGGGTGGGCGCGAGGCTGGCATACGGTCCCGTCTCGATCGCGCGCCAGCTACCCGGCGGCGCGAGCCGGTCGATCGGCACGACGCGGTCGCTCGACGTCGCCGCCATGCCGTGATCCGCGACGATCACGAGGTTGGCGGGCTGACCAAGCATGTTCAGCCCATCGACCAGCCGTTTGATCTCAGCGTCGACTATGCCCGCCGCCGCCGTCGTCCGCGCGTCGTCGGGGCCATAGCGGTGGCCCGCGCTGTCGACCGTGTCGAAGTAGAGCGTGACGAAACGTGGGCGCGTTGCGGCCGGGCGGCGCATCCAGTCGAGCACCGCGTCGACCCGCTGATCGCCGGTCACCGCGCCGTTGAATTGGTGCCAGTCGGACGGGCGCGCGCCGCCGGTCACCTGCCCATGCGCCGCCTTGTCGAGCGTGCCGCCCCACCCGACGTTCGCGCCCGGCCAGAACTCGGTCGCGGTCCGCACGCCCGCTCGCTCCGCCGTCACCCAGATCGGCTCGGCCTCGCTCCACCAGAACGGGTCGTCGGTGGCCATGGTGAAGGTCTCGCCGGGGCGGGCAGGGTCCTCCATCGTGTTGCCGACCACGCCGTTGCGATCGGGGCGAAGGCCGGTGGCGATCGCCCAGTGGTTCGGGAAGGTCTTGGATGGAAAGGAGGGGCGCATCGACGCGACCACGCCGTTCCGGGCCAGCGCGGACAGGGTCGGGGTGACGCCGCGGTCGAGATAATCGGGCCGGAAGCCGTCGATCGAGATCAGGATCGTGACCGGCGCGGCGAGCTCGGTCTCGCGCGGCGGCGTGTAGGCGGCGGCTGGCGGGGCGGAGGCTACGTCAGGTGCCATGAGCAAAGGCAACGCGCGCGGCGTATACGGGAAGCCGCAGCCGCCAAGCAGCAACGCCGTCCATAGGGGGACCGATCGCTTCACTATCTGGCTCCGTGCCATTCGCGATCCCCGTACCCGGGCGCGCTTGCCGAGGGAAGCTCACATCCCGAGTTCCAGTTTGCTGAACAAGGTCCAGCTCACCGGCGCGCGACCATAGGCCGCGTCAAGCGCGGCTGGTTTAGCGTACGCCGCGAGTGTCCCGCCCAGCGCGACCCCGAACGGGCCGATGATCGGCAGGCGGTATGCATAGCCGCCCTCCGCCTTGGTGACGCGGAAGGCTTGGCCATGGCGCGGATCCGCCACATCCGGAAACAGCTCGTCATTGTCCACGTTCTCCACCCGTCCGAACAACGTGTCATGACGGTCTAGCCGCCAGTCCGCTTCCGCCAGCCACGCAGTCAGCGTCCGTCCGCGGTTTTTCGCCGACCAGCCCAGCGTCGTCGCGAAGCGTCCGCTCGCATATTGCGCGCTGGCGGTCGTGCGCTGCTCGTTCTCGCCCGGATCCTGCGCCTCCGGGCTGTGGAGGAAGCCGTGGCTCGCCTGCACCGCCCAATGCGGCGAAGGCGTCCAGGTCGCGCGGACACTCCACGAATCGAGCGCGGGAGCCTCGATGTCCCAGCGATGCTCGTCCGGCTCGCGCCCGCGAAAGGCGGAGGCTTCCAGCTGCCAATGCGGCGCGGAGACTCCTCCGGTGACGACGCCATAGGTGATGTGGGTCGAGTCGAACCAATGGTGCGAGATGGGCGCAAGGGGGAGTAGCTCGGCCGACCGTCGGTGCATGAAGGCGCTCGGCCCCAGTGCGGGTTCGGCGACCGGGCCACCATAGATGAACGCGGTTGTGTCGCCTCCAACCGCGTGGTCGAAACGGGCGGAGAGCTCCATGAACAGGTCGTGCGGGTGCTGGCGATCGATCAGCGGGCTTCCGTGCGCGACCTCACCCGTCGCGAACAGGTCGGGGTAGCCGCGCGGCCCCAGCGCGGGTTCGAGGCTCATCATCCCGCGCAACTGAAGGTGGGTGCGCGACGCGAGGTCCCGGTCCGCCATCAGCATTGCCATCGATTCGACGAACAGTCCGTCGTCGCCGCGCGGTCCCGCCTGATGAGTCGCGACCGCCCAGGCGTAGCCGTGCGCCATCAGCATCCAGTCGCCCGACCGGAACATCGCGCCCGTCATCGCACCTTCCGCGCCGGGCAGGCGGGCGGTGCCGGAGCCGCCTTCGTACGCACCGTCCGCCGGGCTCATAGTCATGCCCGACATGGGTTCGGCAGTCGTGGGAGCCGGGCCGGTCTCGGCAGGAGCGGTGGGAGGGGCCTTGGGCATGGTCATGCCGGGCATGGCCTGCGCCGCGACCAAGCGCGGCGAAGCCGTCGCGGCGAGCGCCGCGAGCAACAAGAGGCGGTTCATCTGGAAACTCCGAGGCAGAGGAACGGAGCGGAGCGTCGTGGCTCCGCGGCGTCACCCGGCTCGGGGTGGAGGAACGGCGGGAGGACCCGTTCGCCCGATGGTCAACGGCTGAAGGCCGAAGACCGGCATCACCGCTGGTACCGAGACACGCGCGGGCACGACGCCCGCGCGCCAGGTCGAGGGTGGCACACAGCCGATACAGGCGTGGACTGGAACGCGCTTGTGCTCACCCGCGCCGTGCATCTGGTGGACACTCGCGGTCTGCGCGCCGTCGTGACACGCCGTGGTCGCCGCGACTGGCGACCCGATCGCGGCGAGCAGCACCAGGATGAGCAGCCGGAGGATCACAGGC
>CAXSEO010000171.1:0-5879 GCA_964235525.1 uncultured Sphingomonas sp.
TTTCGGGATCGACGGTCAGCGTAATGGTCTTGGCCAGTGTGTAGTTGATCGGCGCGATCAGGCCGCCCTCCCATTGGCGATTGCCGATGCCGAGCTTCGCGGTCGGTGCCTTCACATAGGGCAGCAGCGAAAACTGCAGGGCACCGTTGGCGCTGGTCAGCCGCTGCTTCACCCGAAGATACAGATCGCCGACCCCGCCGATGCTCTCGGTCTGCCCGCCCGTCCGCGTGTGGATCTCCTCGTAAGGGGCGATGTTCACCTCGATGTCGGTCGAGGAGCCGAGGCCGTATTTGAAGGTCGGATTGGTGAACAGATACGTGTCGGTGCGAACTCCCGGCGCGGTCGCGCGCGACCAGTTGAACAGGTCGGCCTCGATCTGCACCATTCCCGTCGGGACGGTGCAGGCGAAGTTCGACTTGGTCGGCCGGTCGGTGCACATCGTCGCGTCGGGCGAGGAGCTGGTCGGCGCACCGCCCTGCTGAGCCGGGTCGGGCGCGGTCTGCGCGGCGACCGTAGTGGCGGTGAAGGTCAGGAAAGCGGCCGCGAGCATGAGTCTCATGACGCGGCGTCATATAGAAAAACTTACACAAGACCAATTCCGTTCACCACCAGATCGACGATCTTGATGCCGATGAACGGCGCCACCAGCCCGCCGACGCCGTATACCAGCAGGTTGCGGCGGAGCAGCGGCCCCGCGCCCATCGGCTTGTAGGTCACCCCGCGGAGTGCGAGCGGGACCAGGCAGGGGATGATCAGCGCGTTGAAGATGATCGCGGACAGGATCGCGCTGTTCGGCGAGTGGAGGCGCATGACGTTGAGCACCCCCAACCCCGGATAGAGCACGATGAACATCGCCGGGATGATCGCGAAATACTTCGCGACATCGTTCGCGACCGAGAAGGTGGTGAGCGCGCCGCGCGTCATCAGCAGCTGCTTGCCGAGCCCCACCACCTCGATCAGCTTGGTCGGGTCGCTGTCGAGGTCGACCATGTTGCCCGCCTCGCGCGCGGCCTGCGTTCCCGTGTTCATCGCCACGCCGACATCCGCCTGCGCGAGGGCGGGCGCGTCGTTGGTGCCGTCGCCGCACATCGCCACCAGCTTGCCGCCCTGTTGCTCGCTGCGGATGAGCGCCAATTTGTCCTCCGGCGTCGCCTGCGCAAGGAAGTCGTCCACCCCCGCCTCGGCGGCGATCGCGGCGGCGGTGAGCGGGTTGTCGCCGGTGATCATCACCGTGCGGATGCCCATCTGGCGCAGCTCGCCGAACCGCTCGCGGATGCCCGCCTTGACCACGTCCTTGAGGAAAATCGCGCCGAGCAGCCGCCCGTCGCGCGCCACCGCAAGCGGGGTGCCGCCCTGACGCGCGATCTCGTCCGTCACCCGGCGCAACTCGGTCGCCGCCGCGGTCTCGCCCGCCGCCGTGTTCGCCTTCAGGATCGAGTCGACCGCGCCCTTCTGGATCAGCGTGTCGCCGATCCTCACCCCCGAGATGCGGGTCTGCGCGGTGAACGGGATCACCTCCGCACCGCCCGGCAGCGCGGTGTGCGTGACGCCGAACTTCTCGCGCGCGAGCACCACGATCGAGCGGCCTTCGGGGGTTTCGTCCGCGAGGCTCGCCATCAGCGCCGCCTCGGCGAGGTCGCCCTGCGTCGCGCCGCCGACGGCGCGGAACTCGCTCGCCTGCCGGTCGCCGACGGTGATCGTGCCGGTCTTGTCGAGCAGCAGCACGTCGACGTCGCCCGCCGCCTCCACCGCGCGGCCCGACTTGGCGAGCACGTTGAAGCGCACCAGCCGATCCATGCCCGCGATGCCGATCGCGGACAGCAGCGCCGCGATGGTGGTCGGGATCAGCGTGATCAGCAATGCGGCGAGCACCGTCACCGGGATCGCGCCGCCCGCGTAAGCAGCGAAGCTGGGGATCGTGCCAACCGCGATCAGGAAGATGATGGTCAGGCCGACGAGCAGGATGGTGAGCGCGATCTCGTTGGGCGTCTTCTGCCGCTCTGCGCCCTCGACCAGCGCGATCATCCGGTCGAGAAAGCCCTGGCCGGGGTTGACCGTCACCTTGACTCGGATCTCGTCGGAGATGACGCGCGTGCCCGCCGTCACCGCCGAGCGGTCGCCGCCCGCCTCGCGGATCACGGGCGCGCTCTCGCCGGTGATCGCTGCTTCGTTGACCGAGGCGACGCCCGCGACGACCTCGCCGTCCGACGGGATCAGGTCGCCGGTCTCGACCAGCACGATGTCGCCGACGCGCAGCTGGCTGGCGGCGACCGCCTCCGTCACCCCGTCGCCCGACTTGATCCGCTTGGCGGTCAGTTCCGCCTTGGTGGCGCGCAAGGATGCGGCCTGCGCCTTGCCGCGTCCCTCCGCCAGCGCCTCCGCAAAGGTGCCGAACAGCACCGTCAGCCACAGCCACAGCACCAGCTGCAGCTTGAAGCCGATCGCCAGCCCGTCATGCCCGACGCCGAGCAGCACGGTCAGCAGCGCGGCGACGCAGGCGGTGACGAACATCACCGGATTGCGGACCAGCTGACGCGGCGACAGTTGCTTGAACGACTCCCCCACCGCGGGGAGCAGCAGGTCGGCGGTGAACAGCGATTTGGCGGCGGCGCGGGCCATGAGGTGCGGCTCCGATTACGAGAGATGGCCGCCGAGCATCGCGAGATGGTCGGCGATGGGGCCGAGCGCGAGGCTCGGCAGGAAGGTGAGCCCGCCCAGGATCAGGATAATCCCGACCAGGAGGCCGACCCACAGCGCGCCGGTGGTCGGGAACGACCCGGCCGAGGGCGGCGTGTATTTCTTCGCGGCGAGCGACCCGGCAATGGCGAGCATCGGCACGATCACGAAGAACCGCCCCAGCCACATCGCGACGCCCAGCAAGCCGTTGTAGAACGGCGTGCCCGCGGTCAGCCCCGCGAACGCCGAGCCATTGTTCCCTACCGAACTGGTGAACCCGTACAGGATCTCGCCAAAGCCGTGCGGCCCCTTGTTGAGCGGCCCCGCCAACCCTGCGGTGGTGACGGACGCGATCGCGGTGCCGCCGAGGATCGCCAGCGGCAGCACCGCGATGGCGAGCACCGCCAGCTTGACCTCGCGCGACTCGATCTTCTTGCCGACATATTCGGGCGTGCGCCCAACCATCAGCCCGGCGACGAACACCGCGAGGATCGCGAACAGCAGGAAGCCGTAAATGCCCGAGCCGACGCCGCCGACCACCACTTCGCCCAGCTGGATGTTGAACAAGGGGACGAGCCCGCCCAGCGCGGTGAAGCTGTCGTGCATCGCATTCACCGCGCCGCACGAGGCGTCGGTGGTGACGGTCGCGAACAAGGCGGAGGCGGCGATGCCGAACCGGGTCTCCTTGCCCTCCATGTTGCCACCGCTGACGCCGAGCGCGTGCAGCACCGGGTTGCCCGCGGCCTCCTGTGAGTAGCAGACCGCCACGCCGGCAAGGACGAGCAGGCACATCGCCGCGAGGATCGCCCAGCCCTGGCGCGTGTCGCCCACCGCCTTGCCGAACGTCCAGGTGAGGCCAAAGCCGATCAGGAAGATCGACAGCATCTGGATGAAGTTCACCCAGTCGCTCGGGTTCTCGAACGGGTGCGCGCTGTTGGCGTTGAAGAAGCCACCACCGTTGGTGCCGAGCATCTTGATCGCTTCCTGGCTCGCGATCGGGCCGAGCGCGATCACCTGCCGCGCGCCCTCGACGGTGGTGGCGGTGACCTGCTGGGTCAGCGTCTGCGGCACCCCGCCCGCGATCAGCACCAGCGCGTAGACGATCGAGATCGGCAGCAGCAGGTACAGCGTCACCCGCGTCATGTCGGCCCAGAAATTGCCGACCGTGCTCGCCTGCCGCCGCGCGAACCCGCGGAACAGCGCGAAGGCGAGCGCGATGCCGGTCGCCGCCGAGGTGAAGTTGTGGATCACCAGCGCCAGCATCTGGCTGAGGTTCGACAGCGTCGACTCGCCCGAATACCATTGCCAGTTGGTGTTGGTGGTGAAGCTGACCGCGACGTTGAACGCGCCGTCAGGGCCTACCCCCGCGAACCCCGGGGTGTCGAGCGGCAGGTAATACTGAACGCGCAGGATCAGGTACGTGAACAGCGCCAGCACGGCGTTGAACATCAGCATGTGCACCGCGTAGCGCCGCCAGCCCTGCTCGGCAGCGGGGTCGACCCCCGACAGCGCGTAGAAGCCGCGCTCCACCGGTCCGAGCACCGCGTGCAGCGGCGTCCGGCGGCCGTCGTACAAGGCGGTCAGCCACAAGCCCATCGGCTTGGTGAGCGCCAGCAGGATGCCGAAGAAGACGACAATCAGGAGCCATCCCTGGAAGGTCATGATGTGCGCCCCTTCAGAAGCGTTCGGGCCGGACGAGCACGGCGATGAGGTAGAAGAGCAGACCGATCGCGACGATCGCCGCCAGCCACAGGTCGATGGTCATCGCTTCCCCCTCACGCCTGGTCGCACAGGCGAATGTAGGCGAGCGTGAGCGCCACCAGCCCCAGCGTTATCGCGATCCAGATCAGATCCTGCATGGGCTCGTGCTCCACAAAAAGCTCGCCGTGACCGACCCGACGAGTACCGGCTTCGCGTCGGGTGGTTATACCCCAAGCTGTTGTATGGGGAGACTGGTTCTGAGGGGGCGAGCATATTTTTAACATAGTGCCCGCGTTGGGAGGCGGGCAGCCTTTCGCTGCGAGGCGATGTTCCCCGGGACAGGCATCGAATGATACGCGAAAGCTACGGCGATCGGCGAAGGCCAGTCTCAAAAGCATATGACGGGTGAGGCTACATGGCGACCGCGTTGCCGGGGCGACGATTGTTTCTGGAACACATCCTTAAAGTAGCGACAGCTACGAGGACCTGATTATCTCGAGTAGAAGGTGGGAAATGAAGAAGTCTGCTTGCGCGATATTGGCTGGAGTGAGTGCGGTGGCCCTGCTCGCTCCCGGGGCGGCATTGGCGCAATCGACCGCACCCGCCGATGTGCCCGCTCCGCAGGAGCTGGCGCAGACGTCCGCTCCCAAGGTTGGCGGACAGTCGAGTCAGACCGATCCCGCCGCTCCGCAGACCGGTGCGGATCAAGCAGCTAGCGCATCGCCACCCGCGGCGGCTCCGGCGTCCGGCTACACCGCGCCCGACTTCGGCAACAGCTTCTTCAAGCGCCTGTTCGATTATTACAAGCTGGAGATGGGCAAGTCGGGCGCGCCGACGGACCCGAACGCGCCCGCCTCGCGCCGTGACGGATGGACGCCGCAGCCCGAGAACACGCCGCCGATGCCGTTCACCGAATGGCCCTATGGGGGCGCGACCAGCATCGGCGTCAACCGCCCCGCGTCGGTGGACAGCCCGCTGATGTTCGCGCTCGCTCCCAGCGGGATCGGCCAGGCGCTGTCCAAGGCGCACATCCAGGTTTATGGCTGGGTCGACGTCGGTGGCAACTACAGCTCGAGCAACGTGCGCGGCGGCAACGCGCCCGCCGCCTATGACTATGAGCCGCGCCGCGTCCAGCTCGATCAGGCCGTTGTCTATGTCGAGCGGACGCCCGACACGGTGCAGACCGACCATGTCGACTGGGGCTTTCGCGTATCGGGAATCTATGGCGTCGACTACCGCTATACCACCTCGCTCGGGTTGCTGAGCGGTCAGCTGACCAAACGCAACAACGACTACGGCGCCGATTTGCCGATGGTCTATGGCGAGGTCTACTTCCCCAAGATCGCGCAAGGACTACTGGTGCGCTTCGGGCGGTACATCTCAGTTCCCGATATCGAGGCACAGCTCGCACCTAACAATTATATGTATTCGCATTCGATGACGTACACCTATGATAATTACACCAATACCGGTGTGGTAGCTACGCTGGCCGTCAGCAAGAA
>CAXSEO010000172.1:0-5870 GCA_964235525.1 uncultured Sphingomonas sp.
ATATGTACTGGTTTCCCAAGGCATTCGGCTTCCGGCTGAACGCGTGGTGGGGCAAGGCGGCGTTCTGGTGCTGGTTCTTCGGCTTCTACACCGCGTTCATGCCGCTCTATGTCCTGGGCTTCATGGGCATGACGCGCCGGATGCAGCATTACGACGTGCCCGCCTGGCGGCCGTGGTTGCTGGTCGCCGAGGGCGGCGCGCTCCTGATCGCGACCGGCATCGGGTGCCTGATCGTGCAGCTGTTCGTCAGCATCCGCGATCGCAAGTCGCTGCTCGACGAGACCGGCGATCCGTGGAACGGCCGCAGCCTCGAATGGTCCACTTCGTCGCCGCCGCCCGCTTTCAACTTCGCGGTGCTGCCGCATGTAGAAGGCCTCGACGCGTACTGGGGCATCAAGGAGCGGGCGCGAGAACAGGCGGACCATCGCGACGAGCGGGAGTACCAGCCGATCGAGGTGCCTCGCGGCAGCCCAACCGGGGTGGTGTGCGCGTTCTTCGCGACTGTGATCGGGTTCGCAATGATCTGGCACATCTGGTGGCTGGCGGCGCTGGGCATCGTCGGCGCGCTGGCGACGTTCATCGCGTTCGCGTGGCGGGACCGGGCGGACGATGTGCTTCCCGCGAGCACCGTCGCGCGGGTCGACAAAGCCTCGCTCGCCGCCCGCCAAGCAGCTCCCGCTCCGGTCGGAGTTCCGGCGTGAGCGCGGCGGCCATCGCGGCACCCGCTGCCAAGGGCGATCCCAACCGCCTCGGGCAGGCCAAGGCCGTGACCGGAGCCGGCGAAGGCGGACCCGCCTCCAAGCGGATCGTCGTCGCCTTCGGCTTCTGGGTCTTCCTTGTTTCCGACATCATCATGTTCTCGGCGTTCTTCGCCAGCTACGCCGTGCTTTCGGGGAACACCGCGGGCGGGCCGACGCCGCGGCAGCTCTTCCATCTCGAGAACACCGCGATCGAGACCGGCTGCCTGCTCCTGTCGAGCCTGATGTGCGGGCTCGCGACGATCGCGAGCGATGTCGGCTCCAAACGGTGGTTCTTTGCCGCGATGGCCGCGACGTTCCTGCTCGGCGCGACCTTCCTCGGTCTCGAGGTGAACGAACTCAGCGGCATGGTCGCGAGCGGGGCCGGGCCCGCCCGGAGCGCTTTCCTGTCGAACTTCTTCACGCTGGTGGGCTGCCACGGCCTTCACGTCACCATGGGGCTGATCTGGCTGCTGGTCATGGTGGGGCTGGTCGCGGCCAAGGGATTTCGTGACGACATCCGGCGTCGGATGCTCTGCTTCACGCTGTTCTGGCATGCGCTCGACATCATCTGGGTCGGGGTGTTCACCGTCGTCTATCTGCTGGGAGTGACGATATGAGCGACGCCCTTGCCCGCAGCACCGCCGACACCGCGCCCGGCGACCGCCCCCGCGATGAAGCCAACAGCGTGGGTGCGCGAGTACGCGGCTATCTGGCCGGGTTCGCGGTCGCGGTCGTGCTGACCGCGGTGTCGTTCGCGCTGACCGCGGTCAAGCTGTTCTGGCTGCCCAGCATCCCCGTCGCGCTGATCGTGCTCGCGATCGCGCAGATGGGCGTCCACCTCGTGTTCTTCCTCCACCTCAACTCCAGTCCCGACAGCACCAACACCATCCTCGCGCTCGCGCTGGGGCTGCTGATCGTGTTCCTGGTCATGGCGGGGACGCTGTTCATCATGGGCAACCTCGATCACAACATGATGCCGATGGACCAGGTCATGAAGTCGCAGCGGTGACGAAACGGCACCTCGACCTGTTCGAACCGCGCCAGGGACGCCCCGACCGTTAGCCCGGCGTCACCCCATGCCGCTCGTTCGAATAGACATACCCGCCGGCAAGTTCGACGATCATCTCGTCGACGCTCGCGGACGTCGACTATTTCGCCCATGAGCAAGCGCCGGACCGTTGCCCGCGCGGAAACTTGGCCGGGTGAATGGCGACGCGAAGACATTTCCTTCCCGACGCGGCACTCACCGTCAACAGCGGCCAACCAGTCTTTAAGGACACGGTTTTGACAAACTCCAACGCAGTTCTACCAAGACAGCGCCACACGCTCGCCATCGCGTTGGTGCTTGGCCTGTGCTTGCCTATCCTGCCCACGCACGCGCAGGTGCCGCGGCAGGACTAGGCGCCACGGCTGCTGATTTCCTCGGTTCCGCACGTCATCCCTCCGGAGATTCGCGGCACCGCCAGACTGCTGATCCACACCATGCCGAGCATACAGGGCGGCACCACGCGCGCATCGACGCTGCTGTTCGTGCCAAACGGCACGCCGCCCGTCGGCGGCTGGCCGATCGTCGCCTGGGCGCATGGGACGACCACCCCGGGGCAGAAAACGTGCGCCCCCAGCTTGTCGACCGATCTGGACGGCGGTCTCACCCGCGACGGTTGGACGAGCAATTACGTTTACCAGATCGCCCAGCTGGTCGCCTCAGGCTATGCGGTGGTGGCCCCAGATCTCGAAGGGCTGGGTCCGGTCTCGACCCAGCCCTATCCCTATTTCAGCGAGGCCAGCTCCGCGCGATCGGTGATTTCCGCGGTTCTGGCCGCTCGCGAGCTCGATCCGTCGCTGTCCACGCGCTGGGCTGTTCTGGGCCATTCGGAGGGTGGACACGGCGCGCTGGAGGTCGAGGCGCATGCGGCCGAGGCACCCGGACTCACCTTCCTGGGCACGGTCGCGGCCGCCCCGTATACCTCCATCGCCGCGACCGCCGTCCTCTCCGGTCACGCGGCGGATGCGGCAAAGGCCGATGCCGCCGCGGTTACGGCCCGGATGGGCCAGAACTTCCAGGTCGCGCTGATGGCGGTCGGGCTCATGGCGCAGTCGCCCGCGTTCGACCCCCGAACGGTGATGGGCGAGGACCTCCGGCGCATCCTGCCCGTTTTCGACGCGCAATGCTCGGTCGGCGCGGTCGCGGTGATCACCAAAGCGATCCAGGCCAAGGGGCTGGCGCGATTCGCCGGGCTCAAGCCCGGTTGGGACAAGACACCCCGGATGGGCGCGTTTCTGTCGAAGAACGACGCCGCGGTGACGCCGGGCTTCACGCTGCACCGCCCCACCCTGATCGTGCAGGGGACCGCCGACACCTTCGTTCCCGAGCCGCTGACGACGGCGTTCGTGGCGCGCCTCAAGGCGCGGGGCGCAACGGTGACGTACAAACGCTACCCCGGCGCCGATCACTTCACGATCATCAAACAGGCCGATGCGGACGTGCTCGCCTTCCTGCAGATGCTGTTCCGCTCATGACGCGCCTTCACGGAAGGGCGGCCTGGCGAGCCTTCCAGCGTGGGGCGAGTTCCACATGACCCCACGGGCGAACCGCCAAGTCCTGTTGGCCCGACGTCCGGTCAGGAGGGCGTGAACGTCAAGGCGATCATCAAGGGTTTGAGGTTCGGAACCGGCGCAACCGGCGCAGGAAGGACCGGCTGTGAACCGTAGAAACTTCGTTCTGGGCGGCGCGGCCATCGCGTCGGCGCTCGTGGCTGGCCCGGCCGGCGCGTTCGGAGCGCTCGTCGATCCTGCGGCGTCGTATGTAGAGGGTCTGCCCGGCTTCAGGACCGGCGAGGTCCAGACGCCACGCCACTGCACTTTCTACCTCGAGAGCGGGCCGCCGTCCGGACCGCTGATGATCTTCCTCCATGGCTTTCCCGAGCTCGGCCTCATCTGGAAAGCACAGATGGCGTATTTCGCCGAGCGCGGCTGGCGGTGCGTCGCCCCCCGACATGCGCGGCTATGGCGGATCGTCCGCACCAGGCGAAGTCGCCGCTTACACGGTGCGGGAAATCTCGACCGACATGGTGGAGCTGCACGACGCGCTCGGCGGCGCACCGGCGATCTGGGTCGGCCACGACTGGGGAGCGCCGATCGCCTGGACCATGGCCTCGCACCATCCCGAGCGCTGTCGTGGCGTGATCGCGCTGTCCGTGCCGTACCTGCCGCGCGGGCATGTGCTTCCGCAGCTGGTCCCGTTGATCGATCGACAGCTCTATCCCGTCGATCGCTATCCGGTCGGCCAATGGGATTACTGGCTCTACTATCGCGAGAGCTTCGCATCGGCCCGGCTTGACTTCGAGACCGACACAGCCGGCGCGCTTGCCGCCATCTATCGCTCGGCGTGCCGGCGGCGGTCAACAAACCCTCGGTCACGGCGACGTTGCGCGAGAAGGGCGGCTGGTTCGGCCCCACCCACCAGCCTCGGGCGATGGCGCATGACCCGCGCATCTTCTCACAAGCCGATTTCGACCTGTTCGTCGCGACCTTTCGCCGGACCGGGTTCCGGCCAGCTCTCGCCTGGTATCTCAACGACGCCGCCAACATCGACTTCGCGGGCGGAGCGAAGGACTTCGGCCATCTGAGCCTGCCGGTCCTGTTTCTCGACGGCGCGTACGATCCGGTCAACGGGACGCTGAGAAGCAGGTCGGCGGTGCCGATGCGCCTCGATTGCTCCAACCTGGGCGAGGCGCGGGTCGCGAGCGGCCATTTTCTGATGCGAGAGAAAAAGGCTGAAGTTTGCGGCCTGATCAGCGATTGGCTTGCGGCAAGTTTTGGAAAAATGCTGCCTTGCTGTCCATCCCCGAAGGCGGAACACCGGAGGCCAAGGTCGGCAGTTCACTAAATGGTTGTGTGGAAGAGCAGCAGCAGGACGGGCAACGTCACGATGAAACCGAGCGTGCTCACCGCGAGGCTGGTGGACGCTTCCGTCTGGTATTTGTTGTGCTTCGTCCCCAGCAGGACCGCCAGCGGGCCGCAGGGCAGTCCTGCCAGTATCGCGCCCTGGTCGACGATGGACGCGCTCGCGGCCAGAGCCGTGGCCGCGCCGACGAACAGGGCGGGCATCAGGGCTAGTTTCATCAAGACGTTGAACGCTGTTTCCCACGTCACCTTCAGCGACACCGACGCGAGTGTCAGCCCGCCGACGAACAGGCCGATCGCGGAACTCCCGGACCCGGCAAGCTGCAGCGGCGGGACCAGCACCGCGGGCAGATGCAGTCCGACCAGCACGGAGGCGACCCCGAGGACCGGCGCGACGACGAAGGGCGTGGCCAAGGCTTCAAACGAGGCACCAGCAATCTTCCGTGCCGGCGAAGTCTGGTCCTGGCCACCTTTTCCGGCCATCGCGAGGATAATGACGGTAGGCAACACGGCGATGATATTGACGACGATCGAGCCGATACTGACCGCGATGCTCCCGCCCGCGCCGAACAGATGCGTCATCATGGCGAGCCCGTAAAACGGGACGGCCGCGAGCGAGATGAGGAGCGCTTGCAGACTCGCTTCGGCGGCGTCGTGCCCGAACAGCCACCGGCCACACGCGAACACGATGATCCATGTCGAAGCGACGACCAGCGAGAAGGACAGGAACAACGGCGCCTGTGCGAGCAGCGCCTCGCGCGACACCGTCGCCGTGCCCAGAAACAGCGCGGCCGGCAGCACGAAGTCGAGCACCAGCTTGGTGATCACGGCCACCGCGTCCGGGGGAAAGGCATGCGCCCGCCCCGCGCCATATCCCAGTGCCAGCATGAACAGCACCGGCAGCAGCGCGCCCGCGAGGACCGTTAGCATGGCCGTCTCCCCGTCTGGCGTCGGTTCAGGCGATCGCCGCCGCCTTGGGCGTAGGCACCTTGTTCAGCAACCCGAGCAGGTCGCGCGCGGACACGCTCTCCATCGCCTTCACCGCCGCGACGATCTCGCCGGCGAGCCCCTTATCTATGCGACCGTCCATCAAACCGTCGAACTTCGCGACCGATTGATCCCAGGTGAAGGGCCGCGAAGGCATGCCCTCATAATCCTGCACCTCTGCCGTCACCGTCTTCCCGTCATTGGTCTGCACCGTCATCCGCGCCGGCATATGTTGCG
>CAXSEO010000173.1:0-5869 GCA_964235525.1 uncultured Sphingomonas sp.
GGAGAAGCCGTGATATTCGGTGGTGAGGTCGGCGGGCATCTCGCGCTTGACGAGCCCGAGCGGGTCGAGATTGGCGGCGAGGTGGCCGCGCACCCGATAGGTGCGGATCAGCAGCTGCGCGCGGATCGCGTCGCCGGCGGCGCGGACGATCGCGTTCTGGTCGGGCGCGGCGGCGGCGACCGGAGCGGGCTTCGCGCCCGCCTTTGACGGCTTGGGCGCGGGCTCCATCTGCGTCGGGTCGAGCGCGGCCGTCAGGTCGTCCGTCCCGGCGGGCGGCCAGGCCGGGTTGCCCCAGCTGGGTCCGCCTGCGATGCCTTCCAGCTCGGAGAAGAACGACCGCCACGACGGCTCGACACTATCGGGAGAGGCCTTGTAGCGCGCGAACAGCGTGTCGACGAAGGCGGGGCTGACGCCTGCCGCGATGTCCGAGAAGTCCTGGCCTTCGATGCCCATCGTAATTTGTCCTTACGTCCCGGTCCGGCGGAGGGAGAGGGAACGGATCAGCCTCGCAACACCTCGACCAGGGTCGAGCCGAGCTCGGACGGTGAGGCTGCGACCTTGATCCCCGCCGCTTCCATCGCCGCGATCTTGTCCTCGGCGCCGCCCTGGCCACCCGAGACGATCGCGCCCGCGTGACCCATCCGCCGACCCGGTGGCGCGGTGCGGCCCGCGATGAAGCCCGCCATCGGCTTCTTGCGTCCCTTCGCCGCCTCGTCGCGGAGGAACTGCGCCGCTTCCTCCTCCGCCGAGCCGCCGATCTCGCCGATCATGATGATCGACGTGGTGGCGTCGTCCGCGAGGAACAGTGCGAGCACGTCGATGAAGTTGGTGCCGTTGACCGGATCGCCGCCGATCCCGACCGCCGTGGTCTGGCCGAGCCCCGCGTTCGACGTCTGGAACACCGCCTCATAGGTCAGCGTGCCCGAACGCGACACGACCCCGACCGACCCCTTCTTGAAGATCGACCCCGGCATGATGCCGATCTTGCACTCGCCCGGGGTCAGCACGCCGGGGCAGTTCGGCCCGATCAGCCGCGACTTGCCGCCCGACAGCGCGCGCTTGACCTTGACCATGTCGAGCACCGGAATGCCCTCCGTGATGCACACGATCAGCGGCACCTCCGCGTCGATCGCTTCCAGGATCGAGTCCGCGGCGAAGGGCGGCGGCACGTACACCACCGACGCGGTCGCGCCCGTCGCGGCCACCGCCTCGACCACGGTGTCGAAGTTTGGCAGGCCAAGCTCCTCGTGCGTGGTGCCACCCTTCCCCGGCGTGACCCCGCCGACCATCTGCGTGCCGTAATCGAGCGCCGCGCGGGTGTGGAACGTGCCGGTCTTGCCGGTCATGCCTTGCGTGATGACCCGGGTGTTCCGGTCGACGAGGATGCTCATGTCGAGGTGATCTTCCTTCGCGGAGTTGTCGGCCCGTCAGGACCGCATCTTCATTTGTTCGTCATCGCCCCAAACCACCGGGCGCACCATGATGTCGTCCCATGTATAGGGGCAGGTCTCGGGAAAGCTGCGCCTGGGCAGCTTCGTTTCCTCGTGCGCCTTGTGACGGGCGCGGCGATAGGCATGGCCTACCGCTTCATCCAGGCGCGCGCGGTAACTCGGACTCTTCTCCAACTCGTCGCTGACCCGCGCGCGGTGCTCGGCGATCGAATCGGCCCAGGATCGGGTGCGATGATCTGTCTGTATGTCCCACTTGAGCAGGTGCAGCAGGACTATCTTGATGGCACTCTCGAAGCGGAGGAAGTCCGAGTTGCCCAAACTTCCAACCTCATCAACCAGATTCGCCAGGTCGAGTTCGTCGAACCTGCCGTCGCGCAGCGCCTCGACCTGGGCGGCGAGCCAAGCCGCATAATCCGCGTCATACGCCGGGTAGTTGTGCCCCAGCCGAATCTGCGGATCGCGGTCGGCCACTCGCCTACGCCTTCAGGCTTTCGTCGATGATCCGGCACGCGTCCAGCAACTCCTTCACCGCGTCCACGCTCACCTGCAGGTTCGCCTTGGCTTCCTCGTCCAACGCGATCTCGACAATCTGCTCGACACCGCCCGCGCCGATCACCACCGGCACGCCGACGTACAGCCCGTCGAGCCCATACTGCCCCTCCACATACGCCGCGCAGGGCAGCAGCCGCTTCTCGTCGTACAGATACGCCTGCGCCATCACGATCCCGCTGGTCGCGGGCGCGTAGTAGGCGCTGCCGGTCTTGAGCAGCGCGACGATCTCGCCGCCGCCGCCGCGCGTGCGCTTGACGATCGCGTCGATGCGCTCCTGCGTCGACCGCCCCATCTTGATGAGGTCGGGAACCGGAATGCCCGCGACGGTCGAATATTGCACCACCGGCACCATCGTGTCGCCATGCCCGCCGAGCACGAAGGTGCTGACATCTTTGACCGACACCTTGAACTCGTCGGCGAGGAAGTGGCTGAAGCGTGCGCTGTCGAGCACGCCCGCCATGCCGACCACCTTGTGCGTCGGCAGCCCGGAGAACTCGCGCAACGCCCACACCATCGCGTCGAGCGGGTTGGTGATGCAGATCACGAAGGCCTCCGGCGCGTGCGCCTTGATGCCCTCGCCCACCGCCTTCATCACTTTCAAGTTGATGCCGAGCAGGTCGTCGCGGCTCATCCCCGGCTTGCGCGCTACGCCCGCGGTGACGATGATCACATCCGCACCCGCGATGTCGGCGTAATCGTTCGAGCCGGTGATCGCCGCGTCGAAGCCCTCGACCGGCGCGCATTGGCTGAGGTCGAGCGCCTTGCCCTGCGGCACGCCCTCGACCACGTCGAACAGGACGATGTCGCCCAGCCCCTTCAGGACGGCGAGGTGCGCGAGCGTGCCGCCGATGTTGCCGGCGCCGATCAGCGCGATCTTGTTGCGGGCCATGGTTCCTCCCGTTGCGGCGCGCGAACGGGCGCGTCCAGTCGCGCGACGACTTAGGCGCGCGAACGGGCGCGGGCAACCGCTAAAATAGGTTGCTCTGATATCTACCGCGATCTGTTCGCAATAGCAAGAACATCAACGCGCCGTCGCCGAAGCCGCGCCCGCCATCGCTATTCCGCCTCGCCCGCTGCGCCGTGACCGCTGGCGAGATAGTCGTCCGACCGCATCTCCTCCAGCCGGCTGGCGGTGCGCACGAACTCGAACGCGCCGTCTCCCACCGGATAGAGCTGGTCCGGCTCCGCGTCCGCCGCCGCCAGCAGCTTGACCCTGTGCTCGTACAGCTGGTCGACCAGCGACACGAACCGCGCCGCCTCGTTGCGCATGTCGGGGCCGAGCCGGGGGATGCCGACCAGGATCACGGTATGAAACCGCCTCGCAACCGCGAGGTAATCGGGCGTCCCCCGCGCCTCCCCGCACAGCCGCTTGAACGAGAACACCGCCACGCCCTTCAGGCACTTGGGCACATGCAGCAATCGTCCGCCGCCCACGTCCATATCGCAGGCGGGGACGTGCTCGCGGTCCTCCACCGGGTAGTCGGTCAGTCGGAAGAACGCGGCGGACAGTTCGGCGGTCGCGGCCGCGCCGTTGGGGACCAGCCAAGTTTGCTGCCGCCCGAGCCGGTCGCGGCGGTAGTCGAACGGGCCGTTGAGCGCGAGTATGTCCATTCGCGCCTCGATCAGCGCGATGAAGGGGAGGAAATGCTCGCGGTTTAGCCCGTTTCGGTAGAGCTCGCGGGGGGGGCGGTTGGAGGTGGTGACCACCGTCACTCCCGCCTCGATCAGCGCGGTGAACAGCCGCGACAGGATCATCGCGTCGGGCGAGTTGGTGACCATCATCTCGTCGAACGCGAGCAGACGCGTCTCGGCCGCGATCGCGGCGGCGACGGGGAGCACGGG
This sequence comes from uncultured Sphingomonas sp., assembly GCA_964235525.1. Classification (GTDB taxonomy): domain Bacteria; phylum Pseudomonadota; class Alphaproteobacteria; order Sphingomonadales; family Sphingomonadaceae; genus Sphingomonas. The sequence continues at coordinate 3,846 of CAXSEO010000173.1, forward strand.
ATCGCCCTTCTCCTTCGCACGCTCGGCGGCGAGACGCTGGTGGACCTCCAGCATGAACGCGCCGAAGTGGACGCGGCGCTTGGCGACGATCGCCACCGCGTCGAAGAACAGGTCCATCAGCATCGACTTCCCGCGCCCGACATCGCCCGACAGATACGCACCGCGAGAGGGCGTGGGGCGACGGCGCGTGAGGCGCGAGAGGAACCCACCTCGCGCGGGGGTCTCCAGCCTGGTCGCGAGCGCGTCGAGCACCCGCGCGGCCGCGAGCTGCTCCGGGTCAGCACGCAGCTCGCCCGCCGCGACGAGCGCGTCGTAGCGGGCGAGCACCGTGTTCAAGCGGCGGTCGGCTTGCGGATCGTGCCGCTGAAGGCGGCGATCTTTGCCTCCGTCTCACCCTGTACCACCAGCCCGCGCAGGAACAGCAGTCGGCCGGTCTCGCGCAGCAGCTCGACCTGCGCCTCGATCGGCTCGCCGACGCGGCCGCCGCCGATGAACTGGGTGTTGAGATCGAGCGTCACCGCCGTCCCCGCCGTGATCACGCCGAAGCCGCGACTGGCCGCGAACAGCGCCACGTCGATGAAGCCGAGCAGCGCGCCGCCGTGCACCGCGCCGCTGAGGTTGGAGTGCTCGGTCCCTGGCGTCATCCGCACCCGCGCGATCGCGCCGTCGACGCGGTAGGACATCGGGCCGAGCGAGGCGTTGAAGCGGGTATTGTCGTGGAACGCCCAGCGCCGCCACCCGGGCTGGTCCGGACGCGGCTCGTCGATGATGGCGGGATGGTCGGGCATGGGCGCGTCTGTAACCGCGCGAGGGCGCGGGTCCAGTGTCTTGGCCCAGGCTACCCATGCTCGTCACCCCGGCCTTGTGCCGGGGCCCAACCCTCTACGCGTGGTGACGGCTTGCGGGGACGTGGACGAGCGGCGTGTGTCACCTCAGAACGTAAACACGGCTGAAGGTCGGGCCCCGGCACAAGGGCGGGGTGACGGTTGGAGGGCTAAGCGCGCCCAGCCCCCGTCACATCACCCGTTCGGCCTCCAGCTTCTTGATCTCGGCGATCGCCTTGGCGGGGTTCAGCCCCTTGGGGCAGGTGTTCGCGCAATTCATGATCGTGTGGCAGCGATACAGCCGGAACGGATCCTCAAGCTGGTCAAGACGCTCGCCCGTCATCTCGTCGCGACTGTCCGCCAGCCAGCGATACGCCTGGAGCAGGATCGCCGGCCCCAGGAACTTGTCCGAGTTCCACCAATAGCTCGGGCAGCTGGTCGAGCAGCACGCGCACAGGATGCACTCGTACAGGCCGTCGAGCTTCTCGCGCTGCTCGGGCGACTGGAGCCGCTCCTTGCCCGACGGCGCGGTGGTGACGGTCTGCAGCCACGGCTTGATCGAGCTGTACTGCGCGTAGAAGTGCGTGAAGTCGGGGACCAGGTCCTTGATCACGTCCATGTGCGGCAGCGGCGTGATCTTCACGTCACCCTTCACATCCTCGATCGCGGTGGTGCAGGCAAGCCCGTTGCGCCCGTCGATGTTCATCGAGCACGACCCGCAAATGCCCTCGCGGCACGAACGGCGGAACGTAAGCGAGCTGTCCTGCTCCGCCTTCAGCTTGATCAGCGCGTCGAGCACCATCGGCCCGCACTCATCAAGGTTGACCTCGAACGTGTCGTAACGCGGGTTAGCGCCGCTGTCCGGGTCATAGCGATAGACGGTGAAGCGCTTGACCCGCTTGGGGTCGGCGGCAGCGACGGGCGCGTGCGCCTTGCCTTTGCGGACGACGCTGTTCTTGGGCAGGCGGAACTCGGCCATGATCGAAGGTCCTGTGCGGGCGCGCGAGAACGCGGGCGTGTCATGCAGATAGCGAGCGCGCCCGCCGGTCGCAAATGCCGCGCGGCGCGCCGATAGCTTTTGTTGCCGATCGGGGAGCAGAGATATCGCCGAACGGCATAAGGTATTGATGCGGCTGCGAAACCCGCTGGCGACATGTTCCGGCCAGCGCTCGCGCGGTTTGATTTGCGTCAACCCCGCCC
>CAXSEO010000174.1:0-5833 GCA_964235525.1 uncultured Sphingomonas sp.
GCGCGCGAGCGGGGCGTCGACACGCGCGCGCTCGCGGACGAGATGTCCGGGCTGTTCCGGGCGATGGATGACCGGCTTCAGATCAGTTATGACCGGTTCATCCGCACTGTCGAGCTGGATCACCATGCCGCCAGCGAGGCGCTGTGGCGGGCGATGGAGGTGTCGGGCGACTTGTACCTCGACCGTTACGAAGGCTGGTACTCGGTCCGCGATGAGGCGTTTTATGCCGACAGCGAGCTTACCGAGACCGAGGGGGGCAAGGTGTCGCCGCAGGGAACGCCCGTAGAGTGGACGGCGGAGGAGACGTGGTTCTTCCGGCTGAGCCGATATCAGCAACCGCTGCTCGACCACTACGCCGCCGCGCCCGACTTCATCCGCCCGGAGGCGCGACGTAATGAGGTCATGCGGTTCGTCGAGGGCGGGCTGGCTGACCTGTCGGTGTCGCGGACCAGCTTCGACTGGGGCGTGAAGGTGCCTGGTAGCCCGGGGCATGTGATGTATGTCTGGGTCGACGCGCTGACCAACTACCTGACCGGGCTTGGTTACCCGGATGGGGGCGAGGCGTATCGCCGCTGGTGGCCCGCCGACCTGCACCTGATCGGCAAGGACATCGTCCGCTTTCACGCGGTCTATTGGCCCGCGTTCCTGATGTCGGCGGGGCTGCCGCTGCCACGCTCCGTCTTCGGACACGGCTTCCTGCTCCACCGCGGCGAGAAGATGAGCAAGTCGCTCGGCAATGTCGTCGACCCGATCGACTTGGCGGATCGGTACGGCGTTGACGCGCTTCGCTATTTTCTCTTGCGCGAGGTCAGCTTCGGACAGGACGGCAGCTGGTCGGCGGAAGCGATTGTTTCCCGGGCAAATGCCGAGCTCGCCAATGCGTTCGGTAACCTCGCGCAGCGGACGCTGTCGTTCGTCGCCAAGAACCTCGGCGGCGCGCTCCCCGGGCGCGGGCGGGCGGGGGAGGCGGATGGCGTGTTGATCGAGGAGGTCACGGTCGCTTGCGCCGGGTTCAAGGCGGCGTTCGATGACCTCGCGCTTAGCCAGGGAATCGAGATATGGCTGCGCGGCGTGTTCGCCTGCAACCAGTATATCGACGCGGAAGCACCGTGGGCACTCCGCAAGACCGATCCGGAGCGGATGTACGCGGTGCTCAGGACGCTGGTGCGCGCGATCCGGATGCTGGCGATCACCGTCCTGCCCGTGGTGCCGGACGCGGCCGGCAAGGTGCTCGACCAGCTCGGCGCCGACGCGCGCGACCATGCCGCCATTGACGACGAGAGCTGGTACGACTCGCTTGCGGAGAGCGGCTTCCGTATCGCCGCGCCGACGCCGGTGTTTCCCCGGCTCGAGCTGCCCGTGGAAGCGGCGTGATGCTGGCGGACAGCCACTGCCACCTCAACTATGCGGGCGTCGAAGAGCAACAGGCGGCGGTGCTCGCGCGGGCCCGTGCGCGGGGCGTCACCGCGATGCTCAACATCGCCACCCGCGAGAGCGAGTGGGATGCGGTAATCGCCACCGCCGAGCGTGAGCCGGACGTGTGGGCGACGGTCGGCATTCATCCGCACGAGGCTGACGCGCACCCCGATGTCGACGCCGCTCGGCTGATCGACTGCGCGGCGCACCCGCGCGTCGTCGGGCTGGGGGAGACCGGGCTCGACTACCACTATGATCACTCTGACCGCGCGCGTCAGCAGGGGAGCTTTCGCGCGCATATCGCCGCCGCGCGCGAGACCGGGCTGCCGCTGATCGTCCACACCCGCGACGCGGAGGCGGACACTGCGGCGATCCTCGCCGAGGAACACGGGCAGGGTGCCTTCGCCTGCGTGATCCATTGCTTCACGGGAACCAGCGCCTTTGCGAATCAAATGCTTGCGCTGGGATGCAGCATCTCCATCTCAGGGATCGTGACGTTCAAGAACGCGCGTGAACTGCAGGATATCGCTGCCCGGCTGCCGCTCGACCGGCTACTGGTCGAGACCGATGCGCCGTTCCTGGCGCCGGTCCCTCATCGTGGCAAGCCGGGCGAACCTGCCTTTGTCGCCGACACGGTCGCGTTCCTCGCAAGGCTGAGGGGAGAGGAGCCGGAGGTGCTGGCCGAGGCGACCGCGCGCAACTTTCACGCATTGTTTACCAAGACTCGCGCGTGAAAATCCGCATCTTGGGGTCGGGCACGTCGTCGGGCGTGCCGCGCATCGGCAACGACTGGGGCGCGTGTGACCCTGCGGAGCCACGCAACCGGCGTAGGCGCGCGTCGGCGCTGGTCGAGCATGAGGGCACGCGCGTGCTGATCGACACCAGCCCGGACATGCGCGAGCAGCTGCTTGCGGCCGGGGTCGGCACGGTCGACGCGGTGATCTGGACGCACGACCATGCCGATCACCTCCACGGCGTCGACGATCTGCGCCAGATCTTTCACAATCTCGGTCGTCCCGTGCGCGCGTTGGCGCGGCCAGCGATGCTGGCCTCGATCGTGGAGCGGTTCGGCTATGTGTTCAACGGTCGCGCCGGCTATCCCGCCGTCGTCGAGATCGAGCCGCTGCCCGACCGGATCACGATCGGGGGCATCGCCGTGTCGGTCGTCGATCAACCGCATGGCCGGATCGCGTCCGCCGGGCTGCGCTTCGAGGCGGGCGGGTGCGCGATCGGCTATGCGACCGACTTCCACGACCTCACCCCGGCGATGCGCGCGCACTATCAAGGCCTCGACATCTGGGTGGTCGACGCGCTCCGCCGCGCGCCGCACCCGACCCACCCGACGCTGGACGCGGTACTCGGTTGGGTCGAGGAGCTAAGACCCGCTCGGACCGCATTGATCCACATGGACAATTCTATGGATTACCAGTCGTTGCGAGGTAATCTGCCAGCAGGTGTGGAGCCGGGCTATGACGGGCAGGAGCTCCTATGCTGACAGGTGAGCACGGGCCGTCAATGCTGGCCTATCTGTTGTTGCTGATGCTGCCGCTCTCCGCGCTGATCGCTCGGCGGGTGCCGCTGGTCCGGGTGCTGTGGATGGGCCTGACCTGGGTCGTCCTGTTCGGGGTGCTGCTGTTCGCGATCGGGCAGCGGGAGCGGTTCGACCCGTTGCTGGCCCGCGCGGCCAAGCTGTTCCACCTCGACGATCAGAGCGTCGTCGGCCGCGAGGTACGCATCCGCATGAGTCCCGATGGCCATTTCTGGGCGCGCGCCAAGGTCGCCGGCGTGGAGCGGCGGATGCTGATCGACAGCGGCGCGACCGTGACCGCGCTGTCGACCGGGACCGCCAACGAGGCCGGTCTGGAGGTCAGCAACAGCGTATTCCCGATGGTGCTTCGCACCGCCAACGGCTCAGTCAGCGCCAAGGTATCGACCGTCGGCACGCTCCGGCTCGGCGACATTGTCGCGCGCGATCTGCCGGTGGTGGTCTCGCCCGCGTTCGGCGACACCGACGTGCTGGGCATGAACTTCCTGTCGCGACTGAAAAGCTGGCGCGTGGAGGGGCAGACGCTGATCCTCGTTCCCCACCATCCCGATCCGAAGTTTACATAATGTTAATTATCGCGCTTAGACCTGTGTCGTGCACCCGTCGCTTTCCCCGACTCCGCCCGTGACCGAGCGACTGGTCGCGATCATGGCTCGCCTTCGCGACTTCGAGCACGGCTGTGAGTGGGACCGCGCGCAGACGTTCGCCACGATTGCGCCGTATACGATCGAGGAGCCTATGAGGTCGCTGACGCGATCGAGCGCGGTGACTGGGCGGAGCTGAAGGATGAGCTGGGCGACCTGCTGTTCCAGGTCGTCTTCCACAGCCGCATCGCCGAGGAAGCCGGGCTGTTCGCGCTGCCGGACGTCGTCGCCGCGATCAGCGACAAGATGGAACGCCGCCACCCGCACATCTTCGCCGACGCCGCCAACCCCGGTTGGGAAACGATCAAGGCCGCTGAGCGCTCCGACAAGCCCGACGGAAGCGCAATGGCCGGCGTGGCGCTCGGCCTCCCGGCGCTGCTCCGCGCCGAGAAGCTGCAAAAGCGCGCCGCGCGCACCGGCTTCGATTGGCCCGACCCCGCCGGTCCGCGCGCCAAGATCGACGAGGAGCTGGCCGAGGTTGAGGCCGCCCCGACCGAAAGTCGCGAGGAGGAGGTGGGCGACCTGCTCTTCTCCGTCGTCAACTGGGCGCGCCACCTGGGCATCGACGCCGAAACCGCGCTACGGGCCGCGAACGCCAAGTTCGCACGCCGCTTCCGCGCGATGGAAGCCGCAGCCGGTGAGGGCTTCGCTGAGCTGGCGCTGGACGACCAGGAAGCGCTCTGGGCGGCGGTCAAGCGGTCCGCTGGATGAAACGCTCATGGTCCCGCTCGGCGAGACGGACGTCATAGGCGATCCTCCCCTCGCCCGCTTCTTCCTGCCCGAGCACCTCGCCATGCGCGTGCAGCCATGCCGCGCCCGCGCCGTCCGCGCTGGCGAGCGTCAGATGGTAGAGCCGGTGCCCGCGCGTCAGCCACACGGCAACATCGGCGAGAAGGTCGTCCACGCCCTCCCCGCTGAGCGCTGACATCGCGACCACATCCTCGCGCCGCGCCGCCTCCGCGAGCATCGCCTCGAGCGCGTCGGGGTCGAGCAGGTCGAGCTTGTTCCAGGCTTCGATGCGCGGCGTCGTCTCGGCCACGCCGATCTCGGTCAGCACGGTTTCGACATCCGCGCGATGCGCCTCGCTGTCCGGATGCGCGATGTCGCGGACATGGATCAGCAGGTCGGCCGACACCACCTCCTCCAGCGTCGCCTTGAATGCGGCGACGAGCTGCGTCGGCAACTCGGAGACGAAACCTACCGTGTCCGACAGGATTGCCTTGTCGAGCCCGGGAAGCGTGATCTGGCGAAGCGTGGGGTCCAGCGTCGCGAACAGCAGGTTCTCCGCCATCACCTCCGCCCCCGTGAGCCGGTTAAACAGCGTCGACTTGCCCGCATTGGTATAGCCGACCAGCGCGATGACCGGCCACGGCGCGCGCTGGCGACGATCACGATGCAGGCCGCGGGTGCGCGTCACCTGATCGAGCTCGCGGCGCAGCTTGGCCATGCGGTCGCGGATCAGGCGACGATCCGCCTCGATCTGCGTCTCCCCGGGGCCACCAAGGAAGCCGAACCCGCCGCGCTGCCGCTCCAGATGCGTCCAGCTCCGCACCAGCCGCCCGGCCTGGTAATCGAGATGCGCGAGCTCGACCTGCAGCCGCCCCTCGGACGTCGCCGCGCGCTCGCCGAAGATCTCGAGGATCAGCCCGGTACGGTCGATCACCTTTGCCTTCAGCGCAGTCTCGAGATTGCGCTGCTGCACCGGCGACAGGCTCGCGTCGACGACGACCAGCTGCGCGCCCTCTTGCGCGACCGTCGTTGCCAGCATCTCGACCTGGCCGGAGCCCATCAGCGTCGCGGGGCGCGGTTGGCGCAGCTTGACCGCGACCTTGTCCGCGACGACCACGCCGATCGCCGCGGCGAGGCCAGCGGTTTCCGCCAGGCGCGCGTCTACGTCCCGGCTCGCCCCGCCTCGATCAGGCAGTACGACGATCGCCCGCGCCCCCCGCGTGAACTCGTCCCGGTCGCGGTCGAACCCGGCGCTCAAGCGTCGTCCGTTTCGGCGGGTTCGCCCGACAGGTTCAGTGGTCGCGCGGGCTGGATCGTCGACACGGCGTGCTTGTAGACCAGCTGCGACAGGCCATCGCGCTGAAGCAACATGCAGAACAGATCGAACGCCGCAACATAGCCCTGCAGCATGACACCATTGACGAGGAACATCGTCACGCCGTCATCGGAACGGGTCACGGCGGTCAGAAAAATGTCCTGCAATCCCGACTGCTTGCGG
>CAXSEO010000175.1:0-5779 GCA_964235525.1 uncultured Sphingomonas sp.
CAAGGAGCGCGTGTTCAACCGCCGGTTCCTGGTCATGGCGGACCATTACATGGTCACCTTTCCGGCAACGGAGTAGGACCGTGCCGACTTAAATGAACGGCCACAGCACCCATTTTGGCATGCATTTTCGTTGATGGTCACTCCTGTGATGAAAAGAGCTGAAAGTGGTTAGGTCGCGGGGCGGCTCCACAACTGACCGGCTCAACAGTTTCGAAACGGTCTCGCGGTATCGCTGGCGCGTGTCCGATCGTGGAAAGAGAACCGGGACGATGGTCTCTTGGCCATAATGACCGCAAGTTCGGACCCCTTTTCCGCGATCCGCGATGGGGGCGTCGCGCCGGTCATTGGCCCGGGAGTGCGCGCCTTTGCCGCGGTCGCCGAAGTGGACGGCTTCCTCCTGCTGCGTCGCAGGCTCGGTTACTCCGTGGCGGAAGCGGTGATGCTGACGGTGGCCGCTCGACTAGGCGCGGCGACACCAGGGGCGACCTTGGGCAGGATCGGGCGCGCGTCGGCGGAGTTCACCTTTAGAGCGTCGGATCGCGAGTCTGCCGTGCGGGCACTGTCCCATGCGGCCCTGGCCTGCGCCGAGGCGATCGACGCGGACGGGATCAGGCTTTTTCTTCGGGTTGCGATCGGGGTGGTCGACCTTGGCGACAGACCAATGGACGACGCTTCCATCGATCTTGCCGCCGCCGCCGCGATCGATGCCCGTCGCGAGCACAAGCCGTTCCGCATCGTCGACGTCACCGACCCGTACGCCGCGCCGATCGACGAGTTCCTGCCGTTGCGTCGGCTGCCCGAGGCGATGTCCTCGGGCGCGCTGCAGGTCCACTATCAGCCCAAGCTGCGCGCCCGAAGCAACACCGTCGATTCCGCCGAGGCCCTGCTCCGCTGGCATGATCCGGCGACGGGCACGGTGTCGATCGAGCAGCTCGTGCGAGTCGCGGAGGAGACCGGCGTGATCCGGGAACTCACGGAATGGGTGATCGCGCGTGCTGTCGCTGATCGCGCGACGCTCGCCGCAAGCGGCTTTCCCTTGACGCTTTACGTCAACATCTCGGGCCGGCTGTTGCCCGATAGCGAGTTCGCGGCGCGGGCGCTGGACATGGTGGCCGGGGCCGGGGGCGGGATCGGCTTCGAGATTACCGAGACCGCGGTGATCGGCGATCCTGACCGCGCGATCCAGCACCTTCACGCCTTTTCGGCCGCCGGTATCCGCATCGCGATCGACGATTACGGCTCGGGTCTGTCGTCGCTCGCCTATCTGAAACAGCTGCCCGCGCACGAGTTGAAGATCGACCGGTTGTTCATCAAGGAGCTGACCGAGAGCCACCGGGATCCGCTGCTGGTCCGCTCATCGATCGATCTGGCGCACGCGCTGGAGATGGAGGTCACGGCGGAGGGAGTCGACAATCCGCTGGCGCTGGCGCTGCTCAGGATCATGGGCTGCGACCTGATGCAGGGCTATCTCATCTCGCCTGCCATCTCCCTCGACGAGTTGTGTCGCTTTCTTGCCGACACCGTGCGCCTAGAGGCTCTCACGAACCCGGTCCTGCCGGGTATGTGGGCCAACGCACAATCAAAGCTAATCGCGATTTAAGTCTTTCGTTTCGCGATCGGGAAGGATTGGTCGGCCTACGGCTCCATCAAGAGCGGAAACAGGGTCCGCTCAAAGGGGACCACATGAACAAGCCCAACCGCCTTCGTGCTTTGCTGTTCGCCGCGAGCGCGCTGACTGGAGTAGCGACGGTGCCGAGCGCTGTCGCCCAGACTGCCGCGCCTGCACCTGCGCCCACACCGACACCTAGTCCGGCTGTCGGTATGACCGCCGCTCGCCCGGTTGCCGCGTTTAGCGACAGCATTCAGCCGCAATGGGGCCAAATTCGCGGCTTCTGGGGCGACAACACGCCGTTCTGGGGCCAGATCCGCGGCTTTTGGGGGGATGCCGGTCCGTACGCCGACGATCTGACGCCGTTCTGGGGCCAGATCCGCGGGTTCAGCTACACACCGGTAGATGGCTCGTTGACTCCTTCCTGGGGCCAGATCCGGGGGTTCGCAGGCGACATCGGTGCGTCTTGGGGCCAAATCCGAGGTTTCTGGGGTGGTATCGGCAGCTATTCGGCCGCGCCACAGGATTATACGACGCTTGCAACGATGCTGAATGGCATGGTCAACCAGAGTCAGACTGTGTTTGGCGCGGCGGTGCAGGCACAGACCGGCCAGAGCTTCACCACGGCGTTCGCCAACCCGCTGTTCGCCAAATACGGCATCGACCTGAACAATCCCCAGTCGCTGGCGTCGCTTGATGCCAACGCCCGCGAGCATTTCTTCCTTGATTGGTGGGACGGGCTGATGAACTATTCGGGGGTCGATCATATCGACCACTGGATGAAGGAGGTAAACTGGAGCCCGGCGCTGACCCAGCAGGTCGGGCTCGCATCCCACAGCACGGTCGGCATCCTCGACTTCTCGATCACCGGTCCATCGGCCAACAACGTCGTCAAATATTCGGGCGTGTCGAACATCGCCAACGGTCATGGCGCGGCAGTGGCGAGCTTGATCGTTGATCCAATGGACGGCAAGGGCGTGATGGGCGTCGCCCCCAATTCCTATGTGATCGCGTACAACCCCTACGACGCGACGCAGACGGCGGGTTGGAGCGACATCACCAACGGCATCGTGGCGCTGACCACGCCGACCGTCATCAACGGGCAGTCGCTGTACGCCAACGTCGTCAATGCCTCGCTCGGGGTGCCGGGCTGGACGCTCAATTCGGGCTGGAACACGGTGTTCACCGACCCCAGGCTCACCAAGACTCTGACCAACACGATCTTCGTCATGGCCGCCGGCAATGACGGTATCGTCCAGACGCAGAACATTGCCTGGAACAACCACAATCCGGCTATCATCGTCGTCGGTTCGGTCGATCCGACCGGCACGATCTCGAGCTTCTCGAACCAGCCCGGCACTGTGTGTCTCGGCGACGCTAACGGCAATTGCGGCAAGAACCCCGACCTGCTGATGAACCATTTCATGGTCGCGCCGGGTGAGATGATGCTGGTCTCCGACGGTCAGGGTGGCGTGACGCGCTATTCGGGCACGTCGTTCGCCGCGCCGCTGGTGTCGGGCACGATCGCCCTGATCCAGAACCGCTGGCCGTGGCTGACCAACCAGCCCAACGACGTGGTCAACATCCTGTTCAAGTCGGCCAAGGACTTGGGCGCGCCCGGCGTCGACCCGGTCTATGGCAATGGTGAGCTCGACATAGGGGCCGCGCTGTCTCCGCTCGACTGGAGCAAGCTCCAGATCAAGCAGCTCGTCAATGGCAAGCTCAAGGTGATCCAGCTTCAGGATCTTCAGGCGACCAGCGCCGCTACCCGCGCCACTTGGGAGGCAAACAGCATCTATTTCACGTTGTTCGAAAATACCGGCAAGTCATACCGCGATTTCGAGGTGCCGGTGAGCACGAAGCTTGCCAACCAGACGGTGTCGGTGGGCGGCGTCAACGAGCAGTTCATGAGCTATCTCACCAGCCGGTTCACGAGCTGGATCGGCGCGCCCGCGAGCGCGGGCGGCGGCGGGGACGATCTGCGCGGTCTGCGGTTCACCGACTTGCGCGGCAATACATCGCAACTGACGGGCTTCGGCGATGCTGAGGCGACGTTGACGATGCGCCCGCGCGTCAACCGGCTCGGCTTCCGCGGCAGCGACGTGCCGTTCGAAAGCTCGCTGCGGCTCGCCTCGGCGGACCGACGCTTCAACTTCGAGGTCGGCGACGGTTCGGCCGGAGCGGCGGCGCTCGGCGGCCAGGACGGGTTCGCGATGAGCTCCGACCATGACCCCGCGACCGGCGGCGCGAATCCCTTCCTCGGTTTCGCCTCGGGCGGTGCCTATTCGCGCGTGGAGATGCGACTGGTCCCGGGTGTCAGCGTCGCGGGCGGGGTAAGCCGCCACGAACTCCGGCGCGACTTGGACGGCTTGCCGCTGGAGGCGCGGCGTGTGCTGGGCGACGCGCAGGCATATCAGGCGAGCGCGACCACCATGGCGCTCGACCTGCAGCCGTGGTCGCGGTTGCGGACCACGGTCGGCTACACGATGCTGCACGAGAACGATGCGGTGCTCGGGATGGCGTCGGCCAATCCCAATGATGTGCCGCTAGGCTCGACCACTGACGCGGCCACGGCGGGTGCCGACTGGGCGTTGACGCATGGGGTGTCGCTGTCGGTCTCCGCGTCGGTCGGACGCACCCGCGCGGGCGACACGGCGCGCTCGCCGCTGGCGGTCGGCCCAGGGGGACTGATGAGCTCCTCCTTCCAGCTCGGGCTGGCCAAGGAGCGGCTGTTCGACCGGCACGACCATCTGCGGGTCAGCTTCGCGCAACCGATGCACGTCGAGAGCGGATCGGTCGACGTGTCGATGCTGCAGGTCGTGGATCGCACCACGGGCGGTACGGGTATCGTCACTCAGCAGACCGGCATCACCGCGCCCCAGCGGCGTTATGTCGCCGAGATGCTGTACGGTCGCGATCTCCTGAACGGCACCGCCCAGCTCAGCCTGTTCGGTCGCGCCAACATCAACGCGCAGGCGTCAGACCAGCTGCCCGGCGTGATCGGCGGGAGCAGCTTCCGGCTGGCCTTTTAGGTGCCCCCTCCCTCTGTCGCCCCGCGGCGAGATGTATTGGCGCGTTCTTAAGCTTTTGTCGCCATCTACTCGCAAGCAGGGTCCGGGAGACAACATGCGGCTGCGCGGAGTCTGGATAGCGGGTACGGTAGCGCTTACGATGGGCGGACCAGCGGTCGCGTGGTCTTCCCCGATCGCCAAGCATTCGCAAGATGCCGGCTTCCAGGCGCGCGTCGCCGCCACCAAGGCCGCGATGATGGCCGACCCGGCCCGGGCGCTCGCGATGGCCGATCAAGCGTTGCGCGTGGCCCGCGCGGACGCCGGCTCGCCGCGTGCCGACCTCGGCGTCGCGACCGCTGAGTGGCTCGATGGCGAAGCTCACCTGTTTCTCAACCAGCCCGAACAGGCGGCACCGCTGATTACCTCCGCGCTCGCCACCGTGAACCGGATCGCGCCGGGCACCAAGCTGCAGGGCGACCTGCTGCGGTCACGCGGGGCGATCGCCGTCGCGCAAGGTCGCATTCAGGACGCGTTGGCCGCGTTTCAGCGCGCCTATCGTGTGTTCACCGTTGCGCGCGAGCCGCGCCAGCAGGCGCTCGCGCTTGGTGATCTTGGTCAAGTCTACGACAATGCGGGCGACTACGAGCGCGCACTAGGCTATTACGCGCAATCAAGTGACGCTTACGGGAAAGATCCGTTACTCCTCCTGTCCAGCTACAACAATCGCGCCGAAGTCCTTCGCAAGCTGCATCGCAGCGCCGAGGCGGAGGAGCAATACGAAGCTGCGCTGCACCAAGCGGTTCTGCTGCATAGCTCCATGCTGCAGGCGCGCATCCTTGCCAACATCGCGTCGATTCAGACCGAACTAGGCCTGCTGCGCGCGGCGCGGGTGACGGCCGACCGCGCGTATAGCCTGACGGGGTCGGGAGAGGCCGCGGGCTGGCGCCGCTTCGTACTGGGAACTCAGGCGCGGATCGCGGTCGCAAGCGGCGACCTGGCCCGGGCCGGAACATTGCTCACCGAAATGTTTGCGGGCGTGGACCTGACCAAGACGGACATGCCGTATCGCGAATTTCACCAGATCGCGAGCGAGGTGTTCGCGCGTCTCGACCGGCCCAAGCTCGCGCTGGCGCACCTGATCGCCTTTCACCGGTTGGAG
>CAXSEO010000176.1:0-5764 GCA_964235525.1 uncultured Sphingomonas sp.
GGGTTTAGCTTAGCTCAGCCGCCAAACTGTCCAGGAAGGCGGGACCACCTCACTCAACCCGCACCCCACGCTGTTCCCCACGATCAAGTCCGGCTGGGTGGAGCAGATCTACAGTTTCGGCTCCGAAGTCGGCATGGACGATTACATGCGCGCGCCCGGACGTGGCGCTGCGGGACCGTCCGGAACTGGCGGACGTGCCTTTGTTGGTGGGCTGGGCGACGCACGGCTGGCCCGTGATCGCCCGCCGCCACACGTCCTGCGACGGGGCGGATCACGCTTCCGTCGGAGTGCCGCTGCCCCAGCCATGGCAAGCGGCAAGTCGCCCTCAGCTTTTCATCCCGCGCCGCGCTGGCCCCGCTGGCGTCGGCGCTGCTGCGGCATGCCGGCCGGGCGGCACCCGCCGCCTGGCGGTCCGCGATCTCGGCTTTGGTCGAGGTCGGCGAGGCCACCGGCGCGGTGCCCAGCGTGTTTCGGCCATGATATTAGCGCCGCTGCTGCGCGTCGCCGGCGAGCGGTTCCGGGCCGTGCTTGGCAAGGCGAAGCCGCGGAGCGCGATGCCCGCGGACGTACGGCTGCTCAGCGGGATTGATGGTGACGCGGTGTTCGATCCGGAGAAGGGCTTGGACAAGCTCGCCCGGCAGGTCGCGCAAACCGTCGACTGGGCGGCCCGCATCGACGCTTGCCGGTCGAGCGGCGTCACGAGGGCCTTCAAGCTCGGGCCGGGCAATGCGCTCGCGCACATGATGCACACGGCGTCGCCGGAGTGCGAGGTCCACAGCCTGTAGGAGTTCCGGTCGCGGGAAGGTCTAAGATACTGGCTGACTGCGAGCGGGACCTGACGGTTGCCGGCATCGTGATGTCGGTCTGCGCGACGGCCCCGGTCAGCACCTTACCCGCCGCGCAGCCACGTCCGCGATGCGGGGCGGTTTGCCACGCCTTTGACATCGAGCTAGTGTACGAACGGAGTAATAATTGGATCTCATTTTGTCGGGATCAGAGTCAGAGAAGCCGCTGCGCCAGCAGATCACTGATGCGATAGCAAAAATTTGGCGATTGTGTCTTTTACAAACCACGGCCATGTTGGTGATCGGCGTAGACCTTAACCTCAGCTTCGGGAGTCCCTTCGTCCCAAAGCGTGACCCAGCGATCGGGATGGACATCGATTGAGTGGGGGCGTCCATCTTGAAGGATGACGATCGCCTCGCCGCCAGCCGGTATCTCATACTCTTCGCAAAGGGGTTCAACACAGAGCGTTAACGGCTCAGATGTGTAGTTTCGGATCGGCAACCTCACTCCGGCTTCTCCACCGGCTTATGCTTCAGCCGTTTGATATACTCGTAAGCAACCCAACCAAGGCCAAGCGCGCTCATCACGATGATTGCGAACTGACGCCACCATTGAGGGAGAAAGTGGAGGCCGACGAAGGCGGCTGTGTAGGCTGCCCACCACCGCCAGATCATTCGCCCTTCTCCGGCACAGGCTTATGCTTCACCAGCTGCCCTAGCCTCTCCTTGAAGCGGTCAGGATCGTCGTCGGCACCAAGCTGGCGCGCAGCTTCCTTGAACTTGTCGAGCTGAGAGGGCGGCTCGTCAGCCATGCCGCGTCGCCGGAGCAGATGGTGGCACGTTGAATGATGTAAGATCATCCTCGCTTAGGCCCACAATCGCCAAATCAGATGCCGTAATGGGCGGCAGATCAGCGAGGATCTCCTTGTCCATCTCTAGCTTCTTCAGCAGCCGATCAATCTCAGCGACGCCTACCGGGCCGGACACGATGACGCGGTAGCTTGCCGCCTTGGAAAGCATACCTGATTGTAAAATGCGCTCCTGAACGCCCATAGCTAGTCCCGCCCGATCGCCGGTATCGGGAGCGCCGCCGTGATGCTGCGCGACCCGCTTTGCGGCTTCAACATTGTTCGGACCAAAGGCTGTTCGCATCATGTCGTCGAAAACAGGATGCATCGTCGCCGGCTCGTCCGGCTTCGCCGGTTCGGTCAAAGCTGGCGTTTCATACGTTCCCTTTGCCGCGTTTACAAGCTCTCGGCTCTCGCGATAGACACGCACCAACCGTTCCGCTGCGTCGGCCTGAAAGCCTGCCTTCTGCAGCTTCCACTTCAACGTATCCGGGCTGGCTTGGGCGTCCTCCTCCTCGAACCGCTGAAACGCGCCCGGAGCCCGGAAACTGGCGAGTAGTGCTTCACGATATTCGGTGCTGTCAGCAGGGGCATTGGCAAGGATGAAGCCTTCCTGCGAGATGCGCTGCTCGTCACCGCGTCCCTCAATGAGGCCGTACGCCTTTAAGGCTGCCAAAACGCCCAGCGAACGCCCGTTAATGCTTGTATATCCGAGCGGCTTAACGATCGACAGGCGCGGCGCTTTTGAGCGCCCCTCGGCGGCGTGGATGCGCTTCACCGCCTCGACAGCCTCGCCGAGCGTCAACACCGGAAAGTTGGGGCTTCGGTCGGCCATGATTGTTCCTCCTACCCGGGCAAGATAGGGCGATTGGAACGATGCGTCAACCGCGACTGGATTATTCCACTTGTTCCAGACGAGAATCGCCGCTAACGGACGGGCAGGAGGTGCAATATGACCGTCAGGAGGGTTGCTCTAGCCGCCGTCACGCTCACGGACGCGGCGCGGGCGAAATAGAGAAGCCGCCTAGCCCCTGGTACGGGCTGGCGGCTTCGAGGTGGGCCAAGATTGATGCTGAACCAAACTGGCGGCGATGTGCATAGCATCGCCGCCTTTTCTTGTGAATCGGTTATCGTGAGCCTTCGATGTGGCTTTGTGCGCCAGCGGGACGGCTCAGCCCGCACCCCTTTCGTGTCCGACTTAGGCGACGACGTCAGGCCTGCGGTAGGTGATCCGCTTGCCGACGATCCCCGCCAGCGCCTCGCGCCCGCGCTGGCGATCGTCGAAGCCGTTGGCGACCCGGTGATTGTACCGGAACTCGAACTCGGCAAGGTAGCGGTGAAGGTGCTGCTCGCCGCAATGCTGGTACACGCCCTTCATGCCGCGCTTGAAAATCGAGAAATAGCCCTCGACCGTATTGGAGTGGATCGTCGGGTCGGCAAAGTCGACATACTGGCCCGCGCTATGCGTCGTGGTGCCGTGCCCGGCGAACTCGCCGCCGATGGCCCGGTAGGCGTTGTGCTCGTCCGTCATGATCGTCGCCTCGCGCGCGACGTTCGCGCGGACGATCGGCATCAGCGTGGCGGCGTTCACGTTGTCCACCACCATGGTGCGGGCGCGGCCCGTCTCGCGGTCGACCAGCGCCAGTACCTTCATCTTGTGGTGGAACGCGCGCTTGACCGGCGCGCCCTTGATGCGACCGATGAAGGTTTCGTCCACCTCGACAATGCCGCCACCCGCGCCGAATGGGGCAAGATCGCCGGATCGCATGGCTTCGCGGATGCGGTGCGCGAGGAACCACGCGCTCTTATACTGCACCTCTAGGACGCGGGAGAGTTGGTGAGAGCTGATGCCCTTCTTGCTGCTCATCATCAAGTGGACGGCTTGGAGCATCTTGTGCAGCGGCATACGGGCGTGCTCGAACACGGTGCCGACCTTTACGGTGAATTGCTTGCGGCACTCGGCGCACTTTTTCAGGCCGTGGCGCACGACGCCTTCCGGGTTCTTCACGCTAGGCTTGCTGCGAACGCCCGCCAGATCATACACCTTGCCGCCGACCACGCCGCAATGCGGGCACGTCACACCAGCCGCCCACACGATGCCTTCGAGGTACTCGAACGCCTTGGCTTCATCGTGGAAGTGGGGCTGGGACAGAACGGACATGACGGCTTGCTCCTTGCCGTCAGTCCTACTCAATCAGATTGGGTTTGTAAAGTGCATAATCGCCAAAAATTTGCCAACAGCTGAACCTTCTACGCTCGGGGCCGAGCATAGGCGGTCCGCTTGACGACCGCAGCGTGATTGCGGACCTGGAAGCGGAGCTCAAAGCGCTCAAAGAGGCTCAGGCTAACCTGGAACCCGAGGACCGCTGAAAGCAGTCTCTGATGCCAACCGACTGCATCCGGTAACGGGGTCGGGGAGCAGAGTAAACCAAGTCGCGCGGATCGCTTAAGATCCATGAACAGCAAGCTCGTCGTGGCAGATCGCGAGCCAGTGAGATCACCGCGTTCGAGTCAGTCTAGCCGCGAACGGATCAACAAGGTGCGAGCTCGGCTATGCTGGGGCAGGGGCCGTCTATGCAATCGGGTCACGGATCCCGTGCGGCGACGCGCTCTCTTACCTCGGCGTCGCTCAAACGTGCGTCGTAGATCGATCGCGGCTCGATCGTGCGCGACATTAGGGTCGCTCCGGCGATCGCAACAATAAGCGGTATGATCAACGCTCGGTCGTTGCCGGTGAGCTCCATGATCAGGACGAGCGCGGAAATCGGTCCCTGGGTTGTCGCCGCCAGAACCGCCGTCGCTCCGACGACGGCGAAGGCCCCCAACGGCTCGCCCGGCCAGACCACCGACCAGCCGGAGCCGAGCGCGCCGCCGAGCAAGGCTCCAAGCGTCAATGATGGTGTGAACAAGCCTCCAGGCGCGCCGCTGCGGAGACAAAGAACCGTGGCGCAGGGTTTTAAGACGACAAGCGCGAACAACAATAAAGGCGCGACCCGGCCCGTGAAAGCCAAGGCAGAAACGTCTTTACCGTTGCCGAGGAGCTGCGGAAACCAGATCGAGGTCAGTCCGAGCAGCCCGAGAGCGAGGACCGGGGCCGGTACCCGCGTCCAACCCCGTGGCCTGTTGCGGTCCGCCAAAGCGACCGGTCGCACGTACGCAACGGAAACCAAGCCGGCGACCGGGCCGGCCAGCATCGCCCACACGATGATCGACGGTGAGGTAGCAAAGTTCGGGATAATGTAAGTAGGCGCGTCGGGCAGGGCGAGCCAGGAAACCGCCGTCGCGACCAAGGAAGTGACGAGCGCGGGCAGGATCAAACGAAGGGACAGCGCGCCGCGCAGCACTTCAAGCGCGAACAAGGCCCCACCAAGGGGAACGCCATAGGAAGCCGACATCCCCGCGCCGGCCCCGCATGCGACCAGTAGGCGACGTTGCTCGTCGGACAGGCGGCCTTTGTCCGATAGCGCGTTGGCGATCACCGCGCCCGCTTGCTTGGGCGCGCCCTCGCGCCCAAGTGAAGCGCCCATCCCGACGATCACGATGGATAGAACCGCACTGCCGAGCGTGCGCCCCGCCGGCATACGCCCGGCTGAAAACCAGATGGCAGAGCTGATGTCGATGCCGTTGCCGCTGGACAGCCTGCCCAGCAGGACTTGCCCAATGCCCGTGAGCACGCCCGCGCCAAGCAGCACCAGAATATGACGGCCGGCACCTGCCTGGGCCGCCGCGTCGATGATGCTTGCCTGCCCGGGCCAGGCCAGGTGCTGAACAATCGCCAGAAACAGCGTCAGTGCAGCGGCGGCGCAACCGGTCCCGACCCCGGTAAAAATGATCGCCGCCCAGAACGGCAACGCGCCCGCTTGGGTCAGGGTCGCGGGAATGGCGCCGCGCGGCGGGGCCGCCGGAGAGTGCGGATCAGGCTGCGCATCGGCGGCCTCGGGGGACAACGCTCCTTGGCCCATTACATCTCCAGACGACGTTCCGTCAGACCCTACGCGAAGCCGCTTTCCATGAGAAATGGGTAGTGCGGCGATCGGGGTGAGGACTTATTTCTTGCGGCGTTGGCAAGAGAGCTGGATCGTGTCCCACCGCGTGGTGTAGCTTCGGCGGCATAGCCGCATTGATCTCCGG
>CAXSEO010000177.1:0-5761 GCA_964235525.1 uncultured Sphingomonas sp.
GCTTCGCCGAGCGCTCGTTCGGCGAGGCGCATGACACGATGCTGTGTATCGCCAGCTCGACCTATCTCGACAGCGACGAGCGCCCGGCGAGCTGCCCCGACGCCTGGATGAAGCCCGCCGCCGCGATGCGCGAGCTGTTCGCCGACCTGCCCGAGGCGATCGACAACACCCTGCTGGTCGCGCGCCGTTGCGCGGTCGCGGCGCCCAAGCGCAAGCCGATCCTGCCGAGCCTCGCGGGCGACCCGGGGGCCGAGGCGGAGGCGCTGCGGCGCGATGCGCGCGCGGGGTTGGAGGCGCGGCTGCGGCGGATCGCGGAGCTGACCGGGCGCGGGGAGGGTGAGTGGACGCAGCCTTACCTCGCCCGCCTCGACTTCGAGCTCGACGTCATCATCCAGATGGGGTTCGCGGGCTACTTCCTGATCGTCGCCGACTTTATCAAATGGGCGAAGGAGCAGGACATCCCCGTTGGCCCTGGCCGTGGATCGGGCGCGGGGTCGGTGGTCGCCTGGTCGTTGACGATCACCGATCTCGACCCGCTTGCGCTCGGATTGCTGTTCGAACGGTTCCTCAACCCCGAGCGCGTGTCGATGCCCGATTTCGACATCGACTTCTGCGAAACCCGGCGCGGCGAGGTGATCCGCTATGTGCAGGAGAAATACGGCCGCGACCAGGTCGCGCAGATCATCACCTTCGGGAAGCTCAAGGCACGCGCGGTGCTAAAGGACACCGGCCGCGTGCTCCAGATGAGCTATGGCCAGGTCGACCGGCTCGCCAAATTGGTGCCCAACCATCCGACCGATCCGTGGGACCTCAAGCGTGCGCTGAACGGCGTGTCGGAGCTTGCGCGCGAGTACGCCAACGACAACGGCGTCAAGCGTCTGCTCGATCTCGCCATCAAGCTGGAGGGAATGCCGCGCCACGCCTCCACCCACGCGGCGGGGGTGGTAATTGGCGACCGTCCGCTCGCGGAGCTGGTGCCGCTGTTCCGCGACCCGCGCTCGGACATGCAGGTGACGCAGTTCGACATGAAATATGTCGAAGGCGCGGGGCTGGTGAAGTTTGATTTCCTCGGGCTCAAGACGCTGTCGGTGCTCAAGAAGGCAGTGCAGATGCTGGCGACGCGCGGGGTCACGATCGATCTCGACGCGCTGTCGTGGGACGACGAGGCGACGTACAAGCTGCTCCAGTCGGGCAACACCGTGGGCGTGTTCCAGGTCGAGTCGGAGGGGATGCGCCGCACCCTGTCCGCCGTGCGCCCGACCGTGTTCGAGGACATCATCGCGCTGGGCGCGCTGTACCGGCCGGGGCCGATGGACAACATTCCGACGTTCGGCCGCCGCAAGAACGGGCAGGAGCCGATCGCCTATCCGCACCCGCTGCTCGAGCCGATCCTGAAGGAGACCTACGGGGTATTCGTCTATCAGGAACAGGTGATGCAGGCCGCGCAGGTGCTGGCGGGTTATACGCTGGGCGGGGCGGACCTGCTGCGCCGCGCGATGGGCAAGAAGATCAAGGCAGAGATGGACGCGCAGCGCGCCGGTTTCGTCGAGGGCTGCGCGGCGGTGAACGGCATCGGCGCGCCCGAGGCGAACGCGCTGTTCGACCTGATCGACAAGTTCGCCGGCTATGGCTTCAACAAGAGCCACGCGGCCGCCTACGCGTTGCTGACCTATCAGACCGCGTGGCTTAAGGCGCATTACCCGCACGAGTTCTACGCCGCGTCGATGTGCTTCGATTGTGACCTGACCGACAAGCTCGGCGTGTTCGTCGAGGACGCGCGGCGGCTGAGCGTCGAGGTGCTGGGGCCGGACATCAACCGCAGCGACGCGGAGTTCGGGGTGGAGGCGAGCGGGCAGGGGTTCGCCGTCCGCTACGCGCTCGCCGCGTTGAAGTCGGTCGGCGGCGGAGCGATGGACCGGCTGGTGGCGGAGCGCGGGGCGGGCGGGGCGTTCGCGGGTGTCGACGATCTCGCTCGTCGTCTCGACCCGCGCGCGATCAACAAGCGCCAGCTGGAGACGCTGATCGCGGCGGGCGCGCTCGACACGCTGGAGCCGAACCGCGCCGGGCTGCACGCCGCCGCCGAGACGGTGCTCGCGGTCGCGCAGCGTACGCATGAGGGCCGCACCAGCGGCCAGCACGGGCTATTCGGCGAGGCGGAGGTCGGCGGCGACGCGATCAAGCTGCCCGCCGCGCGCTGGACGCTCAGCGAGCGGATGGAACAGGAGCGGGCCGCGTTCGGCTTCTACTTCGCCGCGCACCCGGTCGACCGGCACCGGCATCTGGCGCGGATGCACGGCGCGCGCGCCTATGCGTCGCTCGGCGAGCTGGCGATCCCGGAGGACGGCGGACGCGCGGGCGCGACCTTGGCGGCGTTAGTCGAGGACACGCGCTGGCGCACGTCGGCGAGGGGGCGCAAATACCTGATGGCGACGCTGTCGGACGCGAGCGGGCAGTATATTGCGACCTGCTTCGACGACACGGTCGCAAAGGATCTGGAGGAGGCGGCGCGCGCGGGTGGGTGCGGGCTGGTGACAGCGGAACTCGACCGTCGCCCGGGCGAGGACGCGCCGCGGGTGACTGTGCGCCGCATCCAGCCGTTCGACTCGCTTGCCGCCAATGCGCGGTTCGCGATGGAGGTGGCGATCGCCGACCCCGCTGTGTTCGCCGTCCTCGCCGCGCTGCTCGCCGACCATCGCGGCGCGCGCGGCGAGGTGCGCGCACGGGTGACGCTGGCGGAGGGGCGCGAGGCGCTGCTCCTGCTCGGCCGCGACTTCCTGCTCGACGGCGAGCTTGCAGGCCGGGTCGAGGCGATGCACGGTGTGTCGACGGTGGAGCTGAAGACCTCGGAAACGCGGCTGGCGCTCGTCGGGTAGGAGAGCGCGCGTGTATCTGGGCGGGATGCAGGATTACGAGCTGCGCGTGCCGCGCCTGCTCGACCACGCCGCGCGCGAGCGGGGCGGGCGCGAGATCGTGACGCGCTGGGCCGACGGGCGCACCACTCGCACGACCTGGGCGGGCGTCGCACGCGATGCGAACAGGCTGGCGCAAGCGCTTGAGCGACTGGGCATCCGTCCCGGCGATCGGGTCGGGACGCTGGCGATGAACCACGCGCACCATCTCGCGACCTGGTACGGCGTGATCGGGATGGGCGGCGTCGTTCACACGATCAACCCGCGGCTGTTCGACGAGCAGCTTGTCTACATCGCCAACCATGCCGAAGACCGCGTGCTGTTCTACGACCGCGCGTTCTCGGCCGTCGTCGACCGGCTGCGCGCGCGCTTGACCACCATCGAGCGCTACATCCTGATGGACTCCGACGCGTCCGACGGCTTCGCGGCGCTGATCGCGCCCGAGGACGGCGACCATGCCTGGCACGAGGGGCCGGAGCGCGATCCATGCATGCTTTGCTATACCAGCGGCACCACCGGCGACCCCAAGGGCGTGCTGTACGAGCACCGCTCCACCGTGCTGCACGCTATGGCGGAGGTCGCGCCGGCGGTGTTCAACCTGTCGTCGCGCGCGGTGGTGCTGCCGGTCGTGCCGATGTTCCACGCCGCCGCGTGGGGGCTGCCCTTCGCGGGCGCGATCGCGGGGTGCAAATTCGTGTTTTCGGCGGTCAACGACCCAGGCGTGCTGTGCGAGCTGATGCGAAGCGAAGAGGTGACGCATTCGTCGGGCGTGCCGACCGTATGGCTCGGCCTGTTCGCACATATGGATGCGACCGGGGCTACGCTGCCCGCGCTCCGGCTCGCGAACATCGGCGGCTCGGCCGCGCCGCGCGCGATGATCGAGCGGCTGATGGGGATGGGCGTGGAGGTCGCGCATCTGTGGGGCATGACCGAGACCTCGCCCGTCGGCACCGCGGGCGCGCCGCCGCCGGGATGGCACCGGATGACGCTCGACGAGCAGATCGACCTCGTCGCCAAACAGGGTCAGGTGCCGTTTGGCATCGAGCTGCGCGTGGTCGACGACGACGGGCGCGAGCTGCCCCGCGACGGGGTGAGCGCGGGGCGCTTACAGGTGCGCGGACCGTGGGTGGTCAAGCGCTATTTCAAGGCGGCGGCGGACGCGATCGACGCGGACGGCTGGTTCGACACCGGCGACGTTGCGGTGCTGCACCCCGACGGCACGATGCAGATCACCGACCGCGCCAAGGACGTGATCAAGTCCGGCGGCGAATGGATCAGCTCAGTGGAGCTGGAGAACGCCGCCGTCGGCTGCCCGGGCGTGGCGGAGGCGGCGGCGATCGGCGTGCCGCATCCGCGCTGGGACGAGCGCCCGCTGTTGCTGGTCGTCGCCAAGCCGGGCTCGGGGGTGACAGAGGCGGGGGTGCTCACGCATCTCTCCACGGAGGTGGCGAAATGGTGGCTGCCGGACCGGGTGTTGTTCGTCGATGAGCTGCCGCATACCGCGACGGGCAAGCTGCTTAAGACCGCGCTGCGGGAGAAGTACGGGAAGGTGGCGCTGGAAAGCTGACGCATGTCCCATCCTGGCTGTTCCCCGGCGAAGGCCGGGGCCCAGCTACGCGGATTAAGGTAGGTAGGTGCTACACCGGCCAAGACCGTCATGACTGGGCCCCGGCCTTCGCCGGGGAACACTGAAGGATGACCTCGAGAGCCGAACGATCAGCGCTGGTCCGACCCCGCGCCCTCCGTCGCGCCGCCGTGCAGTCCTTCGTCGATCTCCACCTCCGCCTCGGTCTGCGGGCCGGCGTTGTTGCCGTAGCCCGCCCCAGACTCCTCCTCGCCCGACGCGGGGGAGGGCGCGTTGAGCGCGTCGTGCTTGCCGGGTTCCGCCATGATCCGCTCCTTTGATGACGTGGGCAGAACAACCCCGGCGCGCGTTCGTTGCCTCACCCGAACAGCTCGCCCTGGTCCCCGCACGGCGGGCGGAACAGGTCGGAGCGCAGCGCGATCCGCTCGGCGTTGAGCCCCAGCCGCCGGCACGCGATGTGAAAGCGCGAGCGGATCAACTCCGCCCACGGCCCCGCGCCGCGCATCCGGGTGAAAAAGGCCGGGTCATTGTCGCGTCCCTCGCGCATCGACTGGATTGTCGCCATCACCTTGCCCGCCCGTTCCGGGAAATGCGTGTCGAGCCAGGCGCGGAACAGCGGCGCGACCTCCCATGGCAGCCGCACGGGGATGAAGAACGCGTGCCTGGCCCCCGC
Source organism: uncultured Sphingomonas sp. (assembly GCA_964235525.1). Lineage (GTDB taxonomy): Bacteria > Pseudomonadota > Alphaproteobacteria > Sphingomonadales > Sphingomonadaceae > Sphingomonas. The sequence continues at coordinate 5,168 of CAXSEO010000177.1, forward strand.
CTCCGCCGCCGCGCCGAGGATCGCCTCCAGCTCGCCGTCGGTAATCGCGGGAATGACGGGCGCGACCGAGACGTACACCGGCACGCCCGCCGCCGCGAGCCGCCGCACCGCCTGGAGCCGCTTGGCTGGGGCGGGGGCGCGCGGCTCCACTGTCATCGCGATGCGCGGGTCGAGCGAGGTCACCGACACGCAAACGCTCGCCAGCCCCTTGGCCGCCATCGGCCCCAGCAGGTCGAGATCGCGCGTCACCCGGTCCGACTTGGTGGTGATCGTCACCGGATGGTCGCACTCGCTCAGCACCTCCAGCACCGCGCGGGTGACGCGCCACTCCGCCTCGATCGGCTGGTACGGATCGGTGTTGGTGCCGAGCGCCATCGGGGCGGCCGCGTAGCCGGGGCGGGCGAACTCGGCGCGGAGCAGCGCGGCGGCGTCTGGCTTGGCGAACAGCCGCGTTTCGAAGTCGAGTCCCGGCGACAGGTCGTGATAGGCGTGCGTCGGGCGCGCGAAGCAATAGATGCAACCATGCTCGCACCCGCGATACGGATTGATCGAGCGGTCGAACGGTACGTCAGGCGAGCGATTGCGGCTGATGAT
>CAXSEO010000178.1:0-5758 GCA_964235525.1 uncultured Sphingomonas sp.
GATGATGTGAAGCGATATATTGTCCGCGATCGCCACCGACGCGAAGCTATGGCGTAGGTCGTGGATGCGGACATCGGGAAGCGCCGCCTGACGGCGAATGCGGTCCCAAGGTTTGTAAAGGATCAAGGGCCGGTGCGGGGCGCTGGTCATTGGGAACACGAACCCGTCCAGCTCGCCGCGTGGAAGCGCGTCGATGACGGCCATCGCGGGGCCGTTCAGATAGATGATCTTCGGACCCGTCTTGCTGTCGGGGAGCATGAGCCGGGGTGGTTGCACATAGGACCATTTCAGGTCGGTGATCTCCGACGATCGTGCGCCCGTGAACATGAGCAAGCGCAGCGCCGCGACTGCGGTCGGGTCCTCCGCCTCGAACGCATCCAGCGCGCGCGCAAGGCGGCGATATTCGGTTGCGGATAGGTAGCGGTCGGGAAGCTGGCGCTTGTACCGGCTGACGCCCTTGCAGGGGTTCGATCCCTTACGACGATAGCCCAGCCGCTCGGCGTAGATCATCATCACCGCAAGGACGGGGATCGCCCGGTTGAACGCCCCGCCCTGCTCGACCATGTCGTCGCGCCAGCGCAGCACGTCCGTGCTGGCGATCTCGTCCAGCGCCAGGTCGCCGAACTCGGGAACGAGGCGGCGGTTGATGTACGACCGGTTCGTTTTCTGGGTGATAGGCTTCCAATGGTGGGCGTAGTCGGACCAGAACTCGGCCACATAATCCCGGAATATCGGTGCTGTCCGGGTCTTTGGCTTCTGGGGTAATCCGTCCAACGCGGCGTCGGCGAGCAGGCGCGTAGCGCGCTGCCGGGCGGCGGGCGCGTCCACCTCCCCTACCCGCCCTAACGTCACCCATTTAGGCGCGCCCCGGACGGGATATTTGACGATCCAGCTACGGCCACCGGTCTCGCGGACGCGCAACCCGAACCCGGTAAGGGCGTCATCCCAATACGTGCCCGCGTCCAGCTTGGACCGTCGGGCTAGATTGCCGTCGATCCGCCCGCTAAAGACTTGCCGGACCTCGTGGCCCGGCCTCTCAGACTCTGGCAAGGATACGCCGGGCTTGGCTACCGTACAGCATTCCGGTATAGAGATCTTCTCGGGTCCCAGACGCCTCGAATCGGCAGTTTTTCTTGGTCTATTCTTCATAATATGCGCTCTAGCGCATACGGTGTGTTTCCACCTTGCTTGCTTTCTTGGGTTAGTTTGGTGGTGGTTTCATCCATGGTGGGTCGGTTTTCCAGCCGGCCTGCAGGGCCGGCGGCCTGAGGGCAGTAGTGGAGCAAGTTCCGTCCCACGATGCCGGCTTTCTTGATCCCTGCGGGCTTATACCACTTTCTCGGTCGACACGGACTCGATAGCACAGAGCAGTCTGATGACGTTTCTTAACCGTAGGACCGTGCCGTGCCGAGAGGGATGAAAGTCACCGCTGATAAAGCTTCTATCGCCACGCGCCGGGGGCAACTCGAGGCCGAGCTTGCGAGGCTTGCCGATGCGGAAAAGCAACTTACCGAAGCCGAGCGCGATGCGGGCCGGTCGACACTGTTGAGCGCTCTCGGGCGCGTCAGAGTCGGCGTCATGGACAAAGCGGCAGCGCGCGCCATCGCACGCGCGATCGAGGCAGAGGGCGGCAATGCGCTCGCGGCGCGGCTCGCGTCCGCCGAAGTCGGAGTGGGAGCTAGCGAAAGTTAATCGGCCCAGGCTGGAATGGAGGGTCACGATGCAACGCTACCGGGTTCTGGAGGAGATCGTGCAAGCGACCGACGATCGGTTCGCGGCGCTGCTCGCGAAGGCACATGCCGAGCGAGCCCGCGCGACGTGTCTCTGCCGTGACGAGGCCGATCTCCCGCTCTATGTTTCTGCCCGGCAAGGTGGTCACGTTCTGGCGCGCTGGCCGGGAACCGGCGCAAATCACTCGCCGGATTGCGACCATTATGACGCACCCGATCAGCTGACCGGCAAGGGGCAGGTTCAGGGCAGCGCGATCGTCGAGGATGAGGAGAGTGGCGAAGCAACGCTGAAGCTCGGCTTTCCGCTCGCGCGCGGGGTGGCGCGAAGCGCTCCCGCGGCGCTGACGAACGACAAGCCGAGCGTTGTCTCGAAGGGCTCGCGATTGAGCATGCGAGGCCTGCTTCACTTCCTCTGGGACCGGGCCGAGCTGACCCATTGGCATCCCAAAATGGCGGGAAAGCGGAACTGGTTCGTCGTGCGGCGGGCGCTGGTCAACGCGGCGATGACGTGCCGAGCGAAAGGCGATCCGCTGCTCAGCACCTTGTTCGTACCCGAAAGCTATAAGCTTGACCAAAAGGAGGCGATCGCGGGGCGACGCTGGTCGGAACTCGCCACGGCGCGAGCGTCGAAGGACGCGATCATGGTCATCATCGCCGAGGTCAAGTCGATCGAGCCAGCGCGGTTCGGAGAGCGAGTCGTGCTTCGCCATTTGCCGGACTGGCCGGTGCTCATGAACGAAGACATGGCTCGGCGTTTTCACAAGCGCTTCGCGGTCGAGGAGGAGCTTTGGCAAGCGGACGGAAGCGACGGGCATCTCATGATCGCCGCATCGTTCTCGATCGGTGCATCCGGGCTTCCTCAGCTGTTCGAAGCGGCGGTCATGCCGGTGACGGCTGGGTGGCTTCCGTACGAGTCCTACCCGGAGCGGGAGCTGGTCGCCAAGGTCGTGTCGGAGGGTCGCCGGTTCGTAAAGGGCCTCCGGTTCAATCTGGGGCTCGACGTTCCTGTCGCGAGCCTGACGCTGACCGACACCGCGCCGATTGCGACCGCGGTCTACCTTTCGACCAGCATGCCGGAGCCTTCCCTCGAGGAGGCGTTAGCTGCCCTGATGGAGACGCCGGGGGTAGCCCATTTGGTGTGGCAGCCGGGAACGGTCTTGCCTTCGGCATCATATCGCCGGGCACTTCGCATGGAAGGCGAACCAGCCGCGCAATAGCGCGCGGGCGCGCGGGGCTCGATGCCCCGCGCGCCCGTCCGTCCCCGCATGCAAAAAAGGGGAGAGGAGCCGTCGGCCCCCCTCCCCTTCGGTGCTCAGTATTCGTCCGCCATTCCGCCCGGGACGGTGTGCACGATCCGGTCCAGCAGGTGGCGGGGGATGTTGTTGTAGTCACCCTCGTCGATCGCGACGTAGCCGTCCTCGTCCTCGAGGATGTGCTGGTCGAAGTAGCTGTGGAGAGCGCGGCATTCGGCGGTCGCGACGGCGGCGAGGAAGCGGGCGGTATCGGCGATGGCGACGCTGTTCGAGAGTTGCATGTCGAGGCTCCTGTTCGTCTCGTCGGTGAGACGACAGGCGCGCGGTCGGGTGGCGGCGGTCGGGTCAAGGACGCCGAAGGCGCCGCGGCAGCGGGCGGTTCGCCGTGTCTATTTTTTCGCGCCCGGCGTGGCCTCGGGGGTCGACGACCGGCCCTCTCCGGCGCGGAAAAATCGATGCGGCGAGCCGATCCTTGAGGCGGCCGTCGACGCCCGACATCATAGGAGGTCTCATGAGAGAGTTTGTTATGGATACGGCTAGCGACACAGATCATTTGCATGGTCGCCTCCCTCGCCGGGAGTGTGAAAGGACCGGCGGATCTGAGGGTTCGCAGGCATGAAAAAGGGGACGCCGCGATTACTGCGCGACGTCCCCCTCTCAGGCGCGGATATCGGGGAGGAGCGAACCCCGTACCACATGCGTGAGCTCGTGTTGTTTGCGGGCGCATCCCGATCCGTAGAAGCATGGCGCAACCGGCGGGAAATGTGACACGTCGCCGGTCAGAGGTCGACGACGTGCTTCCCGCGAGGTTCGAGCAAGTCGTCGACCCAGGCGCGGTCGATTCTCGCGCCTTCGTCGAGCAGTTCGACCCTGTGGTCGGCGCGGTCAAACAGCGCGACGCACAGGTGGTCGGGATCGAGGCGGGAGCGGTACTTGATGCCGTCAAGGTCGGTGCGCCCGTGCACCAGCGCGGAGATTGCCTGGCTCGTCGCGTAAGCCCCGGGGAACGTCTTCTCGTCGTGGTCGGCGGCGATTTGACTTACCGTGACGCCAAACCAGCCGAGCCCCTTGCCGTGCATGTCGGCGAGGCGCAGCGATTGGAGAGTGCGGAAGCGAGCGAAACGCCGTTTCTCGACCTCGCTCCAGACCAGCACCCGCTGGGCGGGGCGGCGCAACAGGGTCTCCGCAAAGCGGCCGTCCCGCGTCAGCCCAAGGTAAAGCACGCCGTAGTTCCTGGCCGGGTCGTCCCAGCGCCAGGTCGCGTGGCGTTTGCCGTAGAATCGGGCACCGTTGGTGGCCGGGTGGACGCGATGGAGCGTCTCGCCCGCCGCGACCTCGGCGGTCGGCGGACCGCTCGGGGCCACGGCTCAGTCCTCCAGCGTGCGCGCGAAGCGGACGAGGCGTTCGACGGTCTCCGACGCGCCCTTGACCATGTCCATCGGCCGGTCGTCGCCGAGACCCTCGTCGCCGTCGACCATGAACTGGAGCAGCGCCCAGGGACTGGTTGTCGGCGTGGCGGCGAGGACCGGGGGCATGCCGGGTGCCACGTTGTTGCCGTCGAACTGGAATGCGGGGAACAGCTTGCGGCCGTTGTCGTCCACGGCGAGTAGGCGGCGAGAGGCGACCGCCTTGTGGACGGCCTGCAGCGACTTGTGGCCCAGGAGATCGCGCACACCCTCGGCCGTGAGCGCGCCGCCGGCGCGCTGGACGAGGTCGCGCTTGAACTCGGCCGTGCGGGCCAGTCGCTCCGCGGCATCCAGATGCGCCGGATCGACGGACGGTGTGTTCCGGGCGAGCGCAATGATGAGCTGCGGCACATCCGCGGTGCCGACGACGTCCATCATCCGAGCGCCGGACAGCGAGCGGGCGAGCCAGTCGATGCTGTTGTGCATCCGTTGGCGGAACATCGCCTCGATTTCCGCGCTGGCCGCCTGCGCTGCTGACATATGCCGCTCCTCGTTGTCTTTGGATCATGTAGCAGGACAGTTATCCTGCTTCAACCACCGGGTTGGAGGTGTAAACCCTGACTATCCTTCACGGGCCCACCCCGGCCCCGACCGCTTGAGCCTCGCGATGCGACACTCCAACGGGGCCGCGGTGGAGCTCGCAGCCGACATTTGGTCGTCAGTCATCGTCATCCCAGCCATTGTCTGGATCATACTCGCCGGGCAACGTAGCATCCCAGTCCTCGTCATCAGGATAGGGCGCGTTGCTGGCCGTTCGTCCGATTCCGCGACGGTTCTCGCGCAACCAGCCGACCGGCTCGGGCGGCGAGACAGCCGCGCTGGCATCTGCCCGTCCGAGATCTTCGTTGGGGCTGCTCGACAATGCTAGCTCGATCACTCCGTCGGCGTGGTGAGCGAACGTGACACGGCGACCCATGAACTGAGCCTCCTCGACGACCGCGATCACGTGCTCGTCGTGGTCGAAGCGGGCGGCTACGCTCGCGATGGCGAGCGGGCAAACGCGTGCGTCGAAGCTGAGGTTGTCTTCGCGGAAGACTGGGAGGAGGTCGACGCCGAGCCGGGCCGCTTCGGCGCGTAGCCAATCCCGGAACCGTGCGACCTGGCGCGCCGTCGCGGTCGCGACGTGCCGCTGGGCTGGCCGATCGTCGAACGGGACGAAAGTGGTGGGCATGGACGGTCTCCGCTGAGATTGCAGCGGCGAAGGGCCGGCTCGGTCGATGCCGAATGGCATCGCCGAACCGGCCCCATCGCTCCGTTCAGGCGGTGACGGTGGACTCACCGAGGCCGTCGCCGTGCGGGTCGCTGGTGT
>CAXSEO010000179.1:0-5745 GCA_964235525.1 uncultured Sphingomonas sp.
GCTCGCGCGGCCGCTGCATTCCTGACGAGCGCGCGGCGAGATGCGCTGGGTCAGCTCAGCACCGCCGCCGCCAGCGCGCGCATGTCGACCTGCGGGCGCGCGCCATAGTGGGACAGAATCTCCGCCGCGCACGCCGCGCCGAGCCGCAAGCTCTGCTCCAACCCCGCGCCGCGCGCCTGCCCGGTGAGGAACCCGGCCGCGAACAGGTCCCCCGCCCCGGTGGTGTCGACCACCTGCGCGACCGGCTCCGCCGCGACGTCGACCCGCCGCCCGGCCTGTACCGCGGTCGCGCCCGCCTCGCCCCGGGTCACCACCAGCGTCGGCACCCCTGCTAGCTGCGCCAGCCCCGCCTCGACCCCGTCCGCACCCGTCAGCGCGAGCAACTCCGCCTCGTTCGCAAACAGGATGTCGATCAGCCCGTCGGCGATCAGCTTGCGGAAATCGTCGCCATGCCGTGAGATACAAAACGTGTCCGACAGCGTGAACGCCACCTTGCGCCCCGCCTTGCGCGCGACCTCGATCGCGGCGCGCATCGCCGCGCGTGGCTCGTCCGGGTCCCAGAGATAGCCTTCGAGGTACAGGACGCCCGAGTCCGCGATCAGCTGGCGGTCGAGCGCTGCCTCGGGCAGGAACTGCGACGCGCCCAGGAACGTGTTCATCGTCCGCTGCCCATCGGGGGTCACGAAGATCAGGCAGCGCGCGGTGGTCGGCTCGCCGTCGCGCGCGGCGCTCGCGAACGCGACTCCGGCGGCGCGGATGTCGTGCGCGAACACCTCGCCCAGCTGGTCGTCCGCGACCTGGCCGACGAACGCGCAGGCGCACCCCATCGCCGCCATCGCCGCCACGGTGTTCGCCGCCGAGCCGCCCGATGCCTCGATGCCCGGGCCCATCTTGGCGTATAGCGCATCCGCCTCGGCTGGGGAGAAGACGAGCTGCATCGACCCCTTTGCCATCCCCTCGGCGGCGATGAAGGCATCATCGGCCTGCGACAGCACGTCGACAATCGCGTTGCCGATCGCGACCACGTCAAGGCGGGGCTGGCTCACTGATCACTCTCCGGCGCGGGCGAGCTTGTCGACGCCTCGCCCTTCTCCTACCCGGCGCGGGAGCAAGGACGGCCTGCGAGGGCGCGAGGGATCGGGAAGCGGTGGCCCTAGACAGCATCAGGGAGGGGCGCAACCGCGCGGGCGTGCTCGCCGTCGCCGCGCTGCTGGCGGGCTGCGCCGCCGCGCCGACCGCGCCACGACCGGCGGCGCGCATCCCCGTCCCGTACAGCGCGAGCGGGCTGGAGCGCGTGATCGGCCAGCCCGCCGCCGCGCTCACCGCGATGTTCGGCCCGCCGCAGGCCGATGTGCGCGAGGGCAGCGGGCGGAAGCTGCAGTTCGCGGGCCCGATCTGCGTGCTCGATGCGTATCTGTACCCGACGCTCGCGGGCGAGCCGCTCGTCACCTATCTCGACGCGCGCGAGCTTGACGGCGGCCCGATCGACCGCGCCAGCTGCGTCGCCGCGCTGAGCCACCGCGAGCGGGCGCGGTAAATGCGCCCGGACAGAGGCTTCATGCGTTGGCAAGTCGATAACAATAAGGTCGGAACCATGATGATGCAGTCCCCCTACGCCGCCTGGGCCAGTGCCGGGTTCGACGCCTGGACGCTGGGCATGGACGCTTCCGCCGTGATCGGGCTGCGGCTCGCCCGGATTGCGGTCGGTGACGCGGAGGCGGGGCGTGAGGCGCAGCTGATGGTGACGGAGAAGCTGGAGGCGGCGCTGGAGATGCAGGCGGACTTGATGACCGGGCGCTTCGGGTCGACGCCGCTGTCGGGAACACAGGGTCTTCTGCGCCATTACGGGCGCAAGGTGCGCGCGAACAAGCGCCGGCTCAGCTGACGAGGGTTAGCCTTTGAACGAACCCGTCTTGCGCGCCGAGATCGAGCGCGCAATGCCGACAAGGAGTGTACACCATGGCTAAGCAAAGCTGGCGCGACCTGCTCGGGTCGCTCGACGAACCGCTCCTGCTGCCGTCCGCGCACGATGCGCTAACCGCGCTCATCATCCAGCAAGCGGGGTTCAAAGCGTACCAGTGCGGCGGCTATTCGATGGTCGGGGCGCGCTATGCCTGGCCCGACATCGGACTCGCGCAGATCGGCGACATGCGCGACATGGTGAGCGACATCGTCGCCGCCTCCAAGCTACCCGTCATGATCGACGGTGATGACGGCTATGGCGACGCGAAGAACGTCACCAACACCATCCGCACCTACGAACGGCTGGGGGCATCGGCGATCTTCATTGAGGATCAGGCTTCGCCCAAGCGCTGTGGGCACATGGACGGCAAGAAGGTGGTCGCCACCGAGGTGATGGAGATGAAGCTCGGCGCGGCCCTCGCCGCGCGCGCGACCGACCTGTTCGTGGTCGCGCGCTGCGACGCGCGCGCGCCGCTCGGCCTGGACGAGGCGCTACGCCGGGGTGAGCGCTATTTGAAGCTCGGCGCGGACGGCCTGTTCATCGAAGCTCCACAGAGCCGCGAGGAGCTTGAGCAGATCGGCGCGGCCTTCAAAGGCAAGCCGCTCGTCGCGAACATGCTCGAGGGTGGCGGCAAGACGCCGCTCGTGCCCCCGGCGGAGCTCTACGACATGGGGTTCACGATGATCTTCTACCCCACCAGCCTGATCTTCCGCGCGGTGCAGGCGATCCGCGACGGGGCCGCCGACATCCTCGCCGGCCGATACACGGCAGAAGAGAAGGGCGTGTCGTTCGATAATTACACCGACTTGGTTGGGCTACCCGCGTGGCAGGCGATCGAGGCGCGTTTCCCGATCAACAACAAAGACGCGGTTGAGAAGTAGACGCGCGTGACTCTCGGCTTAAGCTACCGCCGTGTCGCTCTATAATGATGTTGAACCGAAAATATCGGGCGACTTGCAAGCGAACGTTTCAAAAAAGACCGAGTGCGATGAAGCTCGCCTCCGTGGCGGTCACCGCGTCAGCGAGCGAGAGCGGGCGAGCGGAGCGCGTCGATCGCCCACCCCGCCGCCTCCGCCACTACCGGGTCGGCGTCGCCGAGCAACGAAGTCAGCCTCGGGATCAGCGCTCCGCTCCCGCTATTCCCCGCCGCGATCGCAGCGTTGCGGACCATCCGGTTGCGGCCAATGCGCTTGATCGGTGAGCCCGCGAACACCTCGCGGAACCCGGCATCGTCCAGCGCAAGTAGGTCGGCGAGATCGGTCACCGCCAGCTCCGCGCGTGGCGCGAAGGCGCGATTGGCGGCGGCCGCTTTGGCAAACCGGTTCCACGGACATACCGCCAGGCAATCGTCGCAGCCATAGACGCGGTTGCCGATCGCGCGGCGGAACTCGTGTGGGATTGGCCCGGCATGTTCGATGGTCAGGTACGAGATACAGCGGCGCGCATCGAGCCGGTACGGCGCGGGGAAGGCGTCGGTCGGACACGCGCGCTGACACGCATCGCACGACCCGCAATGCGCGGTGCCGGGGGGGTCGGGCTCAAGCGCCAGCGTCGTGTAGATCGCGCCGAGGAAAAGCCAGCTGCCATGCGCGCGGCTGACCAGATTGGTGTGCTTGCCCTGCCAGCCCAGCCCCGCCGCTTCCGCGAGCGGCTTCTCCATCACCGGCGCGGTGTCCACGAACACCTTGAGGTCGGTCCTCGCCTCCTCCGCCACTAACCAGCGCGCGAGCGCCTTGAGCTGGCGTTTGATCACGTCGTGATAGTCGCCGCCCTGCGCGTACACCGAGATGCGCCCCAGCTCGCCCTTCCCCGCCAACGCGAGCGGGTCGGCTGCGGGCGCGTAGCTCATACCCAGCGCGATCACGCTGCGCGCCTCGGGCCACAGACCCTCCGGGCTGGCGCGCTGGTCGGCGCGCGCTTCCATCCAGATCATGTCGCCGTGCATCCCCTCGGCGAGCCATTGCCGCAGCCGTTCGCCCGCGCGGGGGGCGGCGTCGGCGCGCGCGACGCCGCAGGCCGCGAAGCCGAGTTCGTGCGCCTTTGCCTTCAATCGCTGCTCGATCGGCTTGTCTTTGTTCACTCCTGCCCGCTACCACGCGCGGCGGGGGACACCAATTGCCGCACGATCTCGCCATCAGCGCCACCGGCCTCGTCAAACGCTTTGGCGATCGGCGGGTGGTCGACGGCATGGACATCGCCGTCCCGCGCGGGGCGGTGTACGGCGTGCTCGGCCCCAACGGCGCGGGCAAGACGACCACCTTGCGGATGCTGCTCGGTATCATCGAGCCCGACGCGGGCGAGCGCACGCTGCTCGGACGCGACCACCCGCGCGACGCGAGTGACGAGGTCGGCTATCTGCCCGAAGAGCGCGGGCTTTACCCGGCGATGAAGGCGCGCGAGGCGATCGCGTTCATGGGCGCGCTACGCGGGCTCGACTGGGCGACCGGACGCCAGCGCGCCGGGCTGTTGCTGGAGCGCGCGGGGCTTGGGCACGCGGTCGACACCAAGATCAAGAAACTGTCCAAGGGCATGGCGCAGCTCGTCCAGCTGCTCGGCTCCGTCGTCCACGAGCCCGAGCTGCTGGTGCTCGACGAACCGTTCTCCGGGCTTGATCCGGTCAACCAGGAGGCGCTCGAGAAGCTGATCCTCGGCGAGCGCGATCGCGGCGCGACCGTGCTGTTCTCGACGCATGTCATGGCGCACGCGGAGCGGCTGTGCGACCGGCTGGCCATCATCGCGCGTGGAAGGCGGCGGTTCGAGGGCACGGTCGCGGACGCGCGCGGTACCTTGCCGATGCGGGTCCGCTACACGCCGCGCCGCGCCGATGTTGGGCTGGCCGCGCTGCTTCCCCCCGACGCGGTCGCTCAGGGCGAGGCGTGGACGTTCACCCTGCCCGACAGCGGGGTCGAGCCGCTGCTCGAACGGCTGCTGGCGGCGGGGCACGGCATCGCCGGGCTGTCGATCGACCGGCCGGGGCTGCACGATGCGTTTGTCCGCATCGTCGGGGAAGCGCAATGAGCAACGCCCGCCGTACCGCGCGCCAGACGCTGACCATCGCGCGCCGCGACTTCATCGCGACCGTGTTCACCCCCATCTTCCTCCTGTTCCTGTTCGCGCCGGTGTTCATGGGCTCGTTCGGCGCGGTGGGCAGCCTCGGCGCGACCAGTGCGATCAACAGCGGTGGCGAGCGCGCGCGGCTGGTCGCGATCGTCCCGGACCGCGACGCGCGCGCGCTGGTGGAGGCGGACACGCGGTTGCGCGCGCTGTACCGAGCGCCCGAGGAGTCGCCGCCCGAGCTCGCAACGCTGCGCCCCGCGGCCGACCCGCTCGCGCAGGCGCGGGCGGGGTTCGCGAGCAAGGACTATGAGGCGGTGGCGGTGATGTTCGGGCCGCTCGACCGGCCGCACATCCTGTACCGGCCCACTTCGCCCCGGACCGCCGATTACCTCGACGCGCTGGCGAGCGCGACGCTCGCCGCCGAGCGGCTCGGCCCCGCCGCGGCGTCGGTGAAGATCCCGCTCCGCTCGCCGCGCCCGTCGTCCGGCGCCCGCAACGCCGCCGCGTTCTTCGCGGTGTTCGGCGTGTTCTTCCTGACGCTGTTCCTCGCCGGGCAGGCGGTGGGCAGCATGGCGGAGGAGCGCAACAACAAGGTGATCGAGGTGCTCGCCGCCGCCGTGCCGCTCGAATCGGTGTTCTTCGGCAAGCTGCTCGGGATGTTCGGCGTCGCGATGGTGTTCGTCGCGTTCTGGGGCACGGCACTGACGGTGGTGACCTCGCTGCTG
>CAXSEO010000180.1:0-5741 GCA_964235525.1 uncultured Sphingomonas sp.
GTGTCCGAAGCCGCCGCGAGGCTGTCGGACGTGGTGCTGGGCCGGATGCTGGGCGTGACCGCGCTGGGCTTCTACTCGCGCGCGTCGAACCTGTCGGGGCTGATCTACAGCCAGGTGTACGGCACCGCGACCCGGGTCGCCTTCACCCAGCTGTCGCAGACGTTCCGCGAGACGGGCGAGCTGCGCGCGATATTCCTGCGCTCGTTCAGCATGATCATCGCCTGCCTGTGGCCGTTCCTGATCGGGCTGGCGGTGCTGTCGCGGCCCGCGCTTCACATCCTGTACGGCGAGAAATGGGTCCCCGCCGCCGGGCCGTTGTCGCTGCTGATGGTGGCGCAGTTCTTCACCCTATGCTTCGGAATGAACTGGGAGCTGTTCGTGCTGCGCCAGGAGACCGCGCGGCAGACGAAATATGAGATGACACGGTCGGCGTTCGGCCTCCTCGTGTTCTCGGTCGGGTGCCTGTACAACATCGAGGCGGCCGCCGTCGGGCGTATCATCGACTCGTTTGTCGGCTTTCTGTTCTACTATCCGCACGTCCGTAGGCTGGCGGAGACGGAGCGGAATGAGATCCCAGCCATATACCGCAGCAGCGGGTTGCTGACGGCGGCGGCGGTGCTGCCGGCGCTGGGATTGATGATCACGTATCGCTGGTCGTCGACCACGCCGCCCGCGCTGGTCGCCTTGAGCGTTCTGGGCGGCGTGGCGCTATGGCTGGCGACCGCGTTCCGCCTGCGGCACCCGCTGCGCGACGAGCTACTCCGCTTCGTCACGCCGGTCATGCCGCGGCTTGGCGCGCAGCTCGAGCGGCTGTCGCCCCGCTGAGAACCGCGGCCGCCCGCGCGGCTTGCGGTCTGGCCGAGGCTCTGGTTGGTGTTGCGGGATCGCGAGGAGGCCTAGATGGCGAAACGCTACCTTTATGTCCTCGGCGGATACGCCGGCGGCGACCCGCTCCGGTCCGCCGCGGACGAGCCGGTGTTCGAATACCGCCGCTTCGCCCAGGCCACTGGTGCTGACATCGTCAGCCTGTCGACGCTGGGTGTATCCGGCGAGGGGCTCGCCATCCGGCTGACGTCGAGGCTGCTGGTCCAGCGGGCGCGGCTCGGCCTGCTGGTGGCGCGGCGGGGTGTGCACTATGATGCGATCATCGCGTCGGGCGAGGACATCGGCGTGTTCGTAGCGGCGGCGTTGCGGGCGACGCGCCGGCGCACGCCGCTCGTCGTGGTGACGCACGGGCCGCAGTTCGAGTCGGCCAAGTTCAGGCTGGTCCTGTCGGCGGTGAAATCGATGCCGACCGTCACCTTCGCGTGCCTGTCGCGCTCGCTGGCCAATCGGCTCATGGCGCATCGCGGCCTTGATCCCCGGCGCTGCTTGGCGAGCGGCTATGGTGTCGACACCGACTATTATGCGACCGCGCCAGGGCCGACCGAGGCGATCGTCGCCAGCGCAGGCACGTCGCATCGCGACTACGACACGCTGATCCGCGCGGTGGCGGGCACCGGACTGGGCACGCGCATCGCCGCGCACAGCGCCTGGGTCGGCTCCGGAAAAGCCATATCGGTGCGCGTCCCCGATCACGTTGAGGTCCGGTCGTACGGCAGCTACGCCAATCTGCGCGACCTGTACCGGCGCGCGCGCGTTGTGGTCGTGCCGACGCATGACGTTCCGTTCGCCGCCGGTTTCGCGGTGATCGCCGAGGCGATGGCGACGGGCACGCCGGTGGTCGCCACGCAGGGACGGGTGACCTCGGACTTCATCGTGCCGGGCGTGACCGGGCTGCTGGTCCCGCCCGGCGACCCCGACGCACTGCGGGCGGCGATCCTGTCCTTGATGAACAACGACGACCGCGCGGCCGAGATGGGGGCCGAGGGGGCCGCGCGAATGCGTGAGTTGTTCTCGCTCGACCGCTATGTCGCGCGGCTCGAGGAAGCGGCCGGGCTAACGAGTTAACTGGCTCACGCGTCTGATCGTCCGGGGCCCCGGAGCCACCGCGCCGTCGCGCGTAGCCCTTCCGACCAGTCCGTCGCCGGTCGCCACGCCATCTCGCGCCCGATCAGCGCGGGGTCGAGCACGTTGTAGGGCACGTCGGCGGCGCGGCCAGGCAGGTGGCGGATGCGCGAGGCGGGCGTGTCCGTCACCCGGCATACGTCCTCCGCCACCGAGCGCACGGAGCGGCCCTCCCCGGCACCGACGTTGAAGATCCATTCGGGACCGTCATAGCCTGCCGCCGCGATCAGCGCGGCCACGACGTCGTCGATGTGGAGGTAATCGCGCACCACCGACCCGTCGCCCCAAATCTCGATCGGCTCGCCTGCGATCGCCCGGGCGAGCGCCGCGCCGACCACGCCCTGTGGGCGGCGGCGGTGCTGGAACGGGCCGTAGGGGTTGGAGATGCGCAGCACCACCGGGTCGAGCCCGTGCAGCGCGCGCGACAGGCCGAGGTAGCGCTCCACCGCCAGCTTGTTGATGCCATAGGCGGTGATCGGCGCCGTCGGCGCGGTTTCCGCGACAGGACTCGCGGGCGTCGGCCCGTATACGGTCCCCCCTGAAGAGGCGAACACCAGCCGCCGCACGCCGAGCCGTCGGCAGCTCTGGATGAGGCGCAACGACGGGAGCAGCGACGCAGTGACATCGCCGACCGGATCATCGTTCGACTGCGCGGGCACACTGCCGCCGAGCAGGTGGTAGACCACCTCCTGCCCTTCCAGCGCGCGCGCCATCCCCGCCTCGTCCGCGAACGCAGCCTCGTGCCAGGGGAGCGCGTCGAGCCCGGTCGCCGCCTCATGCGGGCGGCGGCCATAGCCGGTGACGTACGCGCCGGCCGCGAGGAGCCCCCGGCACACGTTGATGCCGATGAACCCGCCTGCGCCGAGCACCAGGCATCGCCGGCCCGCCATCGCCTCCGTCATCGCGGCGCGGCGCGGCGCAGTGCTGCCGTCGCTTTATTTAGCCGCTCTGCAAACGCGGCCTTGGAGAAGACGGAGGCGAACACCCCCCGCCCCGCCTCGCCGACCGCGGGCCAGTCGCGCCGCCGTGCTACCGCTTCGGTCAGCATCGCCGCGATCGCCTCGGCGGTGGGCGCATCCGCAATGAAACCCGACTCGCCGGGACGAAGCGCGGCGGAGGTGCCGGTCGTCGCGGTGCACATCAGCACCCGCCCTGCCCCGAGCGCGTCCAGCGACACCAGCGGCAGCGTGTCGTCGCGCGACGAGACCAGCACCGCATCCAACTCGAGCACCGCTTGCCGGTACGCGTCCGGCCCGAGTTCTCCGGCGACGGTGATCTCCGGAAATGGTGCGGCCGCGCGCGCCAGCTCGGCATGGAAGTCGGGGAACAGCACGCGGCCGTACATGGTCAGGCTGATTTGGGCGCGAACGGGTGACGCGAGGCTCGCCATCGCGGCGACCGCGAGGTCCTGCCCCTTGCGCGGTTCATAGGAGCCGAAGATCGCGATGCGCAGCGGCCCGTCCGCCTCCCCGACCTCCGCGTCGGCGTCGTCCAACGGGTCGAGGCCGTAGGGCACCACCGCCACATCCTCCCGCACCTCGCGCAGGATCGCGGCGGGCAGCTCGCTTCCCGCCCAGAGCAGCCGGGGTGCCGCAAGCGCCTGCGCCATCCCCGGCGCGGTCGCGAGGCGGTGGCGGAGCAACGACACCTCGTGGATATACCACAGGGTCGGCACCTTGCCCGCAAGCACCTGCACCGCCGGAAAGGTGTCGATCGTGTTGCAGATCAGCATTTCCGCCGCGCCCGCCAGCCGGGCGAGCAGCGGCGACGCGCCGCGCTCAATGCTGCGGTCAACCTCCAGCGCCGGGTCGATGATCACCGATGCGCCCGCCGCGACCAACGGCTCGCGGAACGCGCCGTTGAGCGGAGAAAGTACCGTCACGCTCCACCCCCGTTCGATCAGCATCAGCGCGATGTCATGGAGCAGCTTGGGCGCGCCGCTCGCGCTCAGGTCGTTGCTGACCAACAGCGCGCGCGGTTGGCCGACGGGGGACAAGCCGAACACCGCGATGCGGGGCGGCGCGCGTTCCGCCAACCGCCGGAGTCGCCGGTCGGCGCGGCCCGGCAAGCGCCACGACCCGGCCAGTCCTCGCGCAAGCCGGGCGATCTCCCGCCGGGCGACCCGGGACGGCGCACGATCCAGCGAAGTCGCGATGCTCGCCGCCGTCTCCGTCATGCCCGCCCCCGTTGCCCGCGAATCACCCGCGCCTGTCTTTAGGGCAAGCGGTCGCCGCACCCTAGTCGCGCCGTCTCACCGATACTAAAACCTATACGGTTATTTCCTGCTGTCCTACAAGCATTCGCTCGGATTATAGGATCTCCACCCGAGTCGGGCCACCAGGAGGACGAGCATGATCCCGGACAGTTTCCGCAACCGCGCGGACAGCGTTTCCGCCCCCGCGACCGCTGCGGTGACGCGGCCGTTGCCCGCTCCGCACGTCCAGGGTTTCACCCAGGGCCTGACGCCCTGCTCAATGTCGGCGAGGATGCGCGACGTGATCCGCGCGTAGGGGTCGAGCGGGGTGGTGACGGTCGCGGTGCTGGTGGTCTGCTTGCCCATTGCCTGTGTCCTTCTCCGATCCGCGCAGCGGGTCGCGTGCGCGCGACCCCTGCCGCTCCGGCGAGGGGCGGGGAGAGAGGGGGCAAGGGTTCAAGCGGACGGGGGTGGTGCGGGCGCAACGAAGTGAGCCACGGCCCCGGCCGCGGCCCTTGCTGGGAGAGAGGGGCAGCGCCCCTTTCTTCCTCCCGCAAAGCACGATGAAGGACATGCGCCGGCCATGCCGGCGCTCGATCCAAACCCGGCCGCTAGGCCGCCGCGATCAAAGCGAAGCGCCCGCGCGAGCGATCGTCACGCGCCAGCGCCGGGACGCCACGCGGCCCGGTCGGAGCGAAGCGGAGATAGAGCGTGGTCCCGCAAGGGACGTGCTCAGTCATATGTCACTGGCGTGTTCAAACGTGCCGCAAACCTGCCGAGCAACTCGCTCGAGCTGTCCAATTTACGACCTTGTTCAACGGCTCCTGATCGCAGATTGTCGAGGTGGCTGGCTGTTGCCTATTCCGCCCGTTAGGGAAGGTCCCAATGGTATACAGAATTGCTCGGTCTATGGGTCCTCGCGGTGCCTTGATTCTGGGACTGACCGCCATACCGATCGCGATGGCCTTCGCGACGGCAGCTTCCCCTCCGGTGACCATCGTTCCCGCTTTGGGCAAGGTGGCCCCGCTCCCACCGCTCGATCTGACCGGCATGGCGCTGTGGAACTGGGACGCAGCATGGACGGCGGCACAATGGAACAACGATCAGTCACCGATCCCATGGCGCTATGATCGCGTTCGCAAAGTCGGCAAAGACGTGGTGTTCAAGCTTGATGCCGATGGAGCACCTTGCCTGAAGGCGCAAAAGGGCACCCCGGCGCGGACGGCGGGCCTTTGGGAGGTGGACGCGACGCTCCCCCAGATGCGGGACGGCCTTGATGTCGCACCACTCTATTTGTACGATGAGGCATCAAAGGACGAAGTGGATTTCGAGTTCGCCGGGCGAAACGGGCTAGACCTCACCATTCATAGCTATGCGAGCGGGCACGATATTCCGACCCACGCGCGGCTGTTCGCGGGACATGACTTCTCAGGCGAGCGGGCAAGGCTTGGCATTCGCATGGACCAGGCCGCTGGCTATGCCGACATGCTGGTCAACGGGCAGGTCGTGCATCATTTTGACAGGTCGGGTTCGCTTCCCT
>CAXSEO010000181.1:0-5717 GCA_964235525.1 uncultured Sphingomonas sp.
TGACCGTCTCGGGCAAAGGGATCGAGGACTCGATCTCATCCAGCTTCCCTGTGCGAGGGGGAGCGGAGGACCGACCCGCCGTCGGCGACTGGTTGCTGATCGATCGGAACACCCGAGGCCTCGTGCGCATTCTCGACCGGACGAGCCTGTTCAAGCGCCCCGCCCCGAGCGACGAGCGCCGAGTCCAGCTCATTGCCGCGAACGTCGACACGCTTTTCATCGTCACGTCCTGCGACCGGAACTTCAACGTTGCGCGCGTCGAACGCTATCTCGTGCTCGCGCGCGAGGTGGGCGTCCGGCCGGTGGTCGTGCTCACGAAGGCCGACCTGTCGCCTACGCCTGAGCACCTGGTCGACGCGGCGCGGGCGCTCCAGTCGGGGTTGCAGGTGGAATTGGTCGACGGGCGCGATCCGACGAGCGCCGCCCGCCTCGCAAGGTATTGCGGCCTCGGAGAGACAGTCGCGCTGGTGGGATCGTCCGGCGTCGGCAAGTCCACGCTCGTAAACACGCTGAAGGGATCGGACAGCATCGCAACACAGGCCGTCCGCGAGGACGACGGCAAAGGCCGGCACACGACGACCGTCCGCGAGATGCATCGCCTCGCTGGCGGTGCCGACGGGGGCGGCTGGCTCGTGGACACACCCGGCATGCGCGAACTCCAAATGTCCGAAGTGGCCTCCGGCGTGACCGAGGTCTTCGACGACGTCACGGCCGTGACGCTCGAGTGCCGGTTCGCGAACTGCACCCATGTCGACGAGCCTGGATGCGCCATCGACGCCGCGATGGCGAAAGGGGATCTTGATCCCGCTCGCGTCGAACGGTGGCGCAAACTCGCCCAGGAGGATGCGGTGAACAGCGGTGCCGTGGCGGTTCGCCGCTCCCGCCTTGGAAAAGCCGGAAACAGGAGATGACGATTGGCTGATCTCTACTTTCGGGCGATGGAGTCCGAACGCAAACGATTATGGGCCGAATGCTGTCTGAAGGGGCTGGCCAAGGGCACGCCGGAACGGCCCCGGATCGAAGAATTCGACAAATTGTTGGCGGAGCACCAGGCGAAACTGGCTGGCTAGGCAGGAACAAGAGTCGGCCTTCCAGGAGCCTGTGGGCGCGGCGCGATGTCCGGATAAGGAATCCGGGAGCGCAGCCCGATCAGCGTTGCTTCTTAGCCGTGGTCGCGGTGAAATCGGGGCCCTTGTTCGCGACCCAATCGACGAATTTGCGCACGTTGGTATTGGCCAGCAGGGCCTCCACATCCGTTCCATGGCGCTGCAGTTCGGAGTTGGTGAAATTGGCGATCAGCGTCTGCTGGCAGATGGGGTGCACAGGGACAACATCGCGCCCGCCCCGGCTCTTGGGCACTGGGTGGTGCCAGACGATGGTCTTGCCGGTAGGCCGGGCACAGAGCCAGCAGGCTACCACTGTTGCCGAAGCCTCATCGTGGCGACGCATGTCGGCGTAGGGATCATGTTTCGAATGTTTGCGGGCCATGCGTCTATCTGATCTGCCTGAACTCGTGCGCTGCCCCGGTAGCGCTGCGTCACCCCTGATAGCGCAACGTGTTCGCGAACCCATCATTTGCTTTGGTCATCTTGGCCAGCTTCCGAAGGTTGGCTCGGACGTACCGATCGAAGCGTCGGTCATCATAGATGCCCGTGATCCGATACTCATCCTGAGCGATCAGCTCCTTAAGCTGCGCAGCGAACGCCGCCTGATCATCGGTGCGCCCAGCGGTCTTCAGGCTCCGGCAGACCCATTCTTCGGCGGCTGCCTTGTCAAAGTCGTCCTGAGCCTCATACCCTCGCTTGTCCGCCGCCGCTTGCTCGAGCCTCGCAGCCCTGGAACGGCTTTCCAACCATCTGCCGACCAGTTCACCATCCCATGCTTTTGACGTTTCGCTCATCACGCTTTCAACCCCGACGGCGAGTTGCCTAGCTGAAAGCCGGCAGTCTGGACACGGCAAGAGACATGGAATTCGAAACTTAAATGAGTGTTCAATTTCGGGAAGCGAATCGGCCGCGGGAGTGGCGACTTGTAGGTCTCGTCGACCGGCTACCTCTTTTGAAGAGCAATCAGACGTCGTCCCGCCAGTAGGCAACCGCTACAACTTTCGGCGGTCAGTCCGTTCCTTCTGGAATCCATCGTTAAGATTGGCCGCGCTCGTGGTTGTTAATTCGGCGCACGCGCGCGGGTCGACGAGCGATGCCTTGCCAGCAAGCAAGACGGGCGTACAGGTTACTTGCGGACGGATGCGGCGTGACGACCAACTCGCAGCGGAGCCCCGCCACGCTTGCGAAGCTGGCCTTCCGTGCCGCCACGCGTTCGAGATGGTCAGTGAAACGGTAGTGGTCAGCGGAGACGGCGCTGAGGCTGTCGGCGGAGACGAGGTCATGGCAGACCCGATCCTCGCATGACCGCCACGACCAGGACGTGCCGCCCGGCGCATGCCCCGGCGTCGCGTGTGCGGTGAGACGCAAGGAACCAAGCCGCACGACCTCGCCGTCGCGCACCATGCGGTCGACCCGGACTCCGGGGAAGGCCGGACGGCGACCTTCGCGCTGCGGGTCGTTCGCAGCCATCACGCCGCTCTCCAGCGACGGGCGGGCGGCGGCGGTCGCGAGCATCTGGGCGCCCGTTCGGCGTTTCAGCTCGTGTAGGCCGCCGGCGTGGTCGGCATGCTCATGGGAGGAGAGCAGCAGCTTCACGTCGGACAACCGCAAGCCGAGCCTCTCGATGTTCGATGCCACGCCACCATCGGCGCCGCTTCCGCCGTGGTGCCGTCGATCAACACCGCGCCCCTGTCGCCCACCACGAGCACCGCCGTGATGCCGCAGGTGCCGACATCATAGACGTTGCCGAAGAGGCGGGACGGGGGGCGCCGGATCGCTCCAGCGGTCCTTCCCCGCGCACTCCGCCTCAGGGGCTGCAAAGCCTGCCGGATAGAGCGAAGCTGCCGACGGCGTCGCGGCGGCGGCGGCGGCGAGGTTCAAAGCTGCTGCGAGTAGCCAAAGGAGGAGCGGCATGAGCTATACTCTCGAACGTCGAGCGATTGCACAGAAGCGGTGCTGTCGGCCATTGACCTTGACGTGCTGAACGAGCGTGCGCTCTCGGGCAAGGCCCAAACTGTCCAAGTGTCAGCTTTTGGGTTGGCCCGGAACTCTGGTCTTGGCCCAGGTAGCGTAGTATTCTTAATGGTCGAAAAAGGGGCGGTGATGACGACGCTGCGACTGACGCGCCGCTGCGGCGCGCCCTGCCGGTGACGGCGCGCTGGTTCGCGGCTTCCTGCGCCGTCCTGCTAACCTTGGCCCCCTCGCTGCTCCGCGCGGCGGGCCCGGCTCCGCCGGTCTGGCAGGGGGTATGGCAAGGGACAATCGGGACGTTGCCCGTGCGCGCGTGCCTGGCATGGGACCGCGTCGGCCCGGGCGACGCGTTCGGTTCTTACTACTACCTGTCCAAGCTGCGCACGATCCGCCTGGCGCAGCAGGGGACCAGCAGGATCTGGGTCGAGGGGTACGCCGCGCCCCACGGCCCCCCAGCGCCGCGCTGGACCTTCGCCGAGGTGGGCCGCGACCGGCTTACGGGCACGTGGACCGATGGTGGGCGCGCGCTCCCGTTCCGGCTGACGCGGGTGGCCAGCGACGACGAGGACGCGCCGTGCGGCACCGACGCATTCAACGGCCCGCGCTGGCGACCGCTGACGGTCAAGGCAGCGCCTGCGGTTAAGGATGGCATTCATTACCGTGCGATCGTCTTTGGGGTCGGCCCTGCCTTTCCCAGCATCTCTTTGACGGGTCTCGAGCTCATCGGCGACGACGCCGCGACCAGGCGGATCAACGCCAGCCTGCGTAAGCGAGTGCCCGGCCCCCAGGAGGATTGGCGCGGCTGCGTCACCGGCGGGCTCGACGCGCACGGTGTGGACGGCGATCTGGATGCCGCCCTCGCGCCGACGCTGATCACACCGCGCTGGCTGGGTGCCGCGCTGACCCGGGACGACGATTGCGGCGGCGCGCACCCGAACAGCGGCACGGTGCCGGTTACCTTCGACCGGACTACGGGCGCGACGGTGGACCTCCACGGCTGGCTCAGCGACGCCGCGGTCGACCGGAGCGGGGCGACAGCGGAACTGCCGCCCACCGTACGTCCGGCGTTCCGCCGCCTGATCTTGGCGGAGGCGGGCGACGTCGAGCCCGATTGCCGGGACGCAATGGCCGACGAGGAGTTCTGGGACGTCGGGCTCGACCGACGAGGTCTCACCTTCCGTCCCGAGCTGTCGCACGCGACCCAGGCGTGCGCCGAGGACATGCTCATACGCTGGCCGACGCTGGCGCGCTTCCTCACGCCGGCGGGTCGGGCGGGGCGAGCGAGCCTGTCGGCACGCTAGGGTGTCCTGCGTCGACGAGGCGACAACTGTGGCGGCTGCGTAGGCAGAGGCAACTTTGCTTCGTCATACGGGATGAACAAGCGTCTGCTTCGGGACAGCGGCTCAGAGTTGACGAGCGGCCGGAACTGGGTCTCGAGGCCCATTGTGAGTTACGGAAGCGCGTGCTCGACCGTTCCCGCGCCGGTTTGGTAACGGCTCGATAGTGTAGAAGCCTCCAACCCGCGCGCGCCTCGGCCGGCGCACGGGTTGGAGAGCTTCCCTTAGTGCTTTGCCGAACCGATTAGCCCGCCTGCTTGGCCGTGCCCGGGGCCATGCCTGCCGGGCAGGCACCGACGTACTTGGCTTCGACCGTGGAGGCCCGCTCTGTCTGCATCGCCGCGGGGATGCCGGGGCCGCCCATCTGCGACTTCATGGCGATGGTGTAGTGGGACGACAGGTCGCCGCTGACCTCACCCTTGCTGCTCATCGTCATGCCGTTGACCTTGCACTCCATGTCGATCGCATAGCCGGCGGCCGTCTTGGTGAACGCGTTCTTGGCGCAGGTCTGGCCGGGCTGCGGCGGCGGGGCGAACGGGTTGGTGCCGGGAGCGGGCGCCCCGACGCACATCTGTGTCACCATCGGCTTGGGCATCGCGTCGGCGGATACCGTCATCTGCCACAGACCCGGCTTTGGCGTGGAGGCCGCCAACGCCACTGAGGCTGTGCCTCCGTCGGCGGCGGTGGAGTTGGCGGAAGCCGTGTCGTCGTGCTTGCCGGAGCAGGCCGCGAGAGAGATGCTCGCGAGCACCACGCCGATGGCCATCGAAGATATCCGCATGTCACATTCCCCTGTTCGCCGTTCGGAGGTTCGACCGACATGCGGACGGTATCGCGAGGTACATCGGCTGACCAGCGGCTCGGTCGCGATCCTCCAGTTCGCCGCGGGACGTCGGCGGTTCGCCGCCCGTAGCGCCGCTGCCACGAGAAGGCCGTCACCAGTGGCGCTTCCTGCTGCGACACGACAAGAAGGCGTCTTCACATCGACCATCTTCTCCAACACGCATCCGCACTCAAGAAGGATTTTCCCCATGTTCGAGCGGTTCCGTATCAAGACGGCGCTCCGGGCGGAGGTGATCCGCCTACGCGAGGGTAGCGATGCCGGCGCGTTCGCGCGAGCCGAGCTGCTCTTCTTCGAGAGCGCCTTCTCCGTTGCGCCGTTTATGAAGCGGCAACGCTGGACGGCCGAGCGGGCGATGGTGTTCATGGTGACGGATGTGATCGCCCAGGCAGAGGCCGCGGGCGTGCTCGCTGATTGCGATCGCGATCGCGATCGCGATCGCGATCGCGATCGGGACAGCGG
>CAXSEO010000182.1:0-5709 GCA_964235525.1 uncultured Sphingomonas sp.
CTTTACTTGGCGCGGCATCACCCATCGCGTCGTCCGCGCCGACGGGCCGGAGCGGATCGGCGGCGAATGGTGGCGGCGGCCCGCCGAGCGACATGCGGTGCGCGACTATTTCCATGTCGAGGACGAGGCCGGCCAGCGTTGGTGGCTTTACCGCCGCGGCGACGGGTTACGCGCCGAGACCGGCGACCTCCGCTGGTTTCTGCATGGACGCTATGTCTGACGCCCGGTCAGCGCCGCGCGTCGATCGCGTGGACGTGCCCCGCGGCGGCGTAGTCGAGCATGCGTCTGTCAGACGTCATCACCGGACATACAAGGTTGCGGGCCGTTGCAAGCACGATCCGATCGCCCGGATCGCCGTGCCCATATTCGGGCAGCATCCCGGCGTTGAGTGCCACCGCGCGGGTAACTGGCAGTATTCGATTGCCGCTTCATGCTCGACCATGTCGGCCCAGCGATCCATCGACACCGGCAATGTGAGCTTGTTGCGGCTAACCAGCAGGCCGATCTCCCAAAACGAGATGGCGGAGGTTGCTACAACCTCGCTTTCCGCTTCAGCACGTCTAGCTTGCAGCCCAAGCCTGCTACTTCCTTCCATAAGCCAGACCAACGCCTGCGTATCAAGCAGGATCATTTCTTGTCATCACGCATCTGCTCGTCCCAGCTCGCCAACCATTTTTCCTCCCAGTCCGGAGCGAGTGGTTCGTCCAAGTCGCCGTGGATCGTCACCGTTCCTTTCAGCATCCCGAATGCCGATTTTCGCTTCGGCCGAGCTTCGGGCGCGGACACAACCGCGACCGGCTTGCCCCGGCTCGTAACCGTGATCTCCTGCCCATCCTCGCTCAGCTCGCGCAACAGCCGGGTGCAGTTCGCCTTGAACTCGGCCATGCCCACCATCTTGCCCATCGCGCTCGCTCCTGATCTGACCATTTCATATAGTCATGTCGCCCGACGCGGTCGATGACCTATTCGGAGCTTCAGGTAACCACCCACTTCTCGTTCCTGCGCGGCGCGTCGTCGGCGGAGGAGCTTTTCTCCACGGCCGCGCTGATGGGGATGCCCGCGCTCGGCGTGGTGGACCGCAACTCGGTGGCGGGGCTGGTGCGCTCACTGATCGCGGCGGAGCAGGTGTCGGCGCAACACGCGCCCATCCGCCTTGTGGCGGGCTGCCGACTGGATCTGGTCAGCGGCGCGTCGCTGCTGGTCTGGCCGGAAGACCTGGCCGCCTGGACACGGCTTAGTCGCCTGTTGACGCGGGGCAATAAGCGGGCGGATACCCGGCGGGGCGAAAAGGGCCGCTGCTTTCTGCACTGGGATGACCTGGCGGGCCATGCCGAGGGCGTGGTCGGCTCGCTCGTCCCCGGACCCGACGGCGCGGACGCGGCCGAGCTCGCCTGGATGCGCGACATCTTCGGGCGCGAGCGCGGCCATGTCTGCCTGACGCATCGGCGGCGACCGGGCGACAAGGCGCGGCTGGCCCGCATCGCCGCCGCCGCCCGCGACTATGGGCTGACGCCGCTCGCCACCGGCGACGTGCTCTGCCACCATCCCGACCGCCGCCCGCTTCAGGATGTCCTCACCGCCATCCGCGAGAAGCGGACGCTCGATCATCTCGGCCTGCTCCGCGAGCGCTCGGCCGATCGTTGCCTGCAATCCCCTGTGCAGATGCAGCGCCGCTTCGCCGATCACCCGAACGCGCTTCGCGCCGTTGAGGCGATCGTGGAACGATGTACGTTTTCACCGCGCGACCTTGGCTATCAATACCCTGACGAGATCGTCATCACCGGCAAGACGCCGCAGGACGCGCTGGCCTCGCTCGCCCGCAAATCGCTGGGTAACCTGTTCGGCCAAGCACCGTTCAACGACGTGCCCGATCAACGCTACAGCGACCTGCTCGACTATGAACTTCGTCAGGTCGAGCGAATGAACTACGCGGCTTATTTCCTGACAGTGAACTCGATCGTCCAGTTCGCGCGCAGCCAGGGCATCTTGTGCCAAGGGCGCGGCTCGGCGGCGAACTCGATGATCTGCTACGTACTCGGCATCACCTCGATCGACCCGATCAAGCATCAACTGTTGTTCGAGCGCTTCATCTCGACCGACCGGCACGAACCGCCCGATATCGACGTCGATTTCGAGCATGAACGCCGCGAGGAGGTGATCCAGTGGATTTACCAGACGTACGGGCATGACCACGCCGCGCTGACCGCGGTGATCAGTCGCTTTCGCGCGCGCGGCGCGGTGCGCGAAGTGGGCAAGGTGCTCGGGCTTTCGGAGGACGTCACCGCCGCATTGGCGGGACAAGTCTGGGGCTGGTCGAGCGAGGGGGTGGCGGACCGGCATGTCGACGCGCTCAACCTCGACCGTACCGATCCGCGGCTAGCGCTGACGCTGGAACTCGCGCGCGAGTTGATCGGGACGCCTCGCCACCTGTCGCAGCATCCCGGCGGGTTCATTCTCACTCGACACAAGCTCCACGACCTCGTGCCCATCCAGCCCGCCGCGATGCCTGATCGTTGGGTGGTGGAGTGGGAGAAACAGGATGTCGAGGAACTCGGGCTGATGAAGGTCGACATTCTCGGCCTGGGAATGCTCGGCTGTCTACGCCGCGCGTTCGACCTCCTGGCGGAGCACAAACGGCTTCGCCTCGGCATGGCGAGCCACGAACTGCAGACAGATTGTCCGCGCACCTTCGCAATGATCAGCCGCGCGGACACGCTCGGCACCTTTCAGATCGAGAGCCGGGCACAGATGGCGATGCTGCCGCGCATGAAGCCCCGCGAGTTCTACGATCTGGTGATCGAGGTCGCGATCGTCCGCCCGGGACCGATCCAGGGCGACATGGTGCATCCGTATCTCAAGCGGCGCGAGGGCAAGGAGGCGGTCACATACCCTAATGACGCGCTCAGGGACGTGCTCGGGAAGACGCTGGGCGTGCCGTTGTTCCAGGAACAGGCGATGAAGGTCGCGATCGTCGGCGCGGGCTTCACCCCCGCGCGCGCCGACCAGCTGCGACGCGCCATGGCGACGTTCAAGACCACCCAGGGCGTCGGCGAGTTCAGGGACGAGCTGATCGAGGGGATGCGCAGCAACGGTATCGGTCCCGAGTTCGCCGAACGGTTGGTCAAGCAGATCGAGGGGTTCGGCTCGTACGGCTTTCCCGAAAGCCATGCGGCGAGCTTCGCCAAGATCGCCTACGCCTCGTGCTGGATGAAGTGCCACCATCCGGACGTGTTCTGCGCCGCGCTGCTCAACGCACAGCCGATGGGCTTCTACGCCCCCGCCCAGATCGTCCGCGACGCGCGCGAGCATGGCGTGGAGGTGCGCCCGGTGTGCGTCAACGACAGCGAATGGGACACGCGGTTGGAGAACTCTCTCTCTCTCTCCTTTGGGGAGAGGGCTGGGGAGAGGGGGAGTAAGGATACGCTCGGAGAGCCAGTCACGGACCAGGACTCACTCGGGTTGGGCCACCGTTTCTCCCCCTCTCCCCGACCCTCTCCCCAAGGGGGAGAAGGAGCTTCCCTCCCCCTGCGCCTCGGCATGAAGATCGTCCACGGCCTGTCCGCCGCCCATGCGGGTCGCATCCTCGCCGCTCGCGCCGCGCGCGCGTTCACGTCGGTGGAGGATCTGTGGCGGCGCTCGGGCGTCCCGCTCGCCAGCCTCGAGAAGCTCGCCAAGGCGGATGCGTTCCATTCGCTCGGGCTCGACCGGCGGCAGGCGCTGTGGGCGATCCGCGGGCTGGGCGAGACGCCGCTGCCCTTGCTTGTGGGGCTGGAGCGGCGGGAAGAGCCCGCCGCGCTCACCCCGCTCACGGCCGGGCGCGAGGTGGTGGAGGATTACCGCGCCACCCAGCTGACGCTGCGCCAGCATCCGCTGTTCTTCCTGCGCGACGAGCTCCACCGCCGCCGCTTCACCCGCTGCATTGACCTGGCGGGCGTCCGGGACCGGGTCGAGGTCGCGGGGATCATCCTCGTCCGCCAGAAGCCGGGCAGCGCCAAGGGTGTGCTGTTCATCACGGTGGAGGACGAGACCGGGGTCGCCAACATCATCCTGTGGCCCGACCGGTTCGAGGCGCAGCGCTCGGTGGTGATGTCCGCCGCGATGATCGGCGTCACCGGCACCGTCCAGCGCGAGGCCGAGGTGATCCACGTCATCGCCGACCGTATCACCGACCTGACCGGCATGCTCCGCCAGGTCGGCGACATCGACCTGCCCCGGATGACCAGCCCCGGCGACGGTGCCACCGGCGGCAACTCGCCCGACCGCGGCGAGCCGGGCTGGAAGCCCAAGGTCCGCTCCGACTATCACCCGCCGTTCCGCACCGGCTGCGACCCCGAAGAGGTGATCCCGATCAGGAGCCACGACTTCCATTAGCCGCGCGCGATCAAGCGCTTGAGGGCCGGTTCAGCTGTTGGTAACCGATGCAGGTCAGGGTAGCATCCCGACATCAGGGACGCCGCATGACCGTGTTCGGAAGCTACGACCGCACGCTGGTGGTGATGTCGATCGCGATCGCGGTGCTGGCGTCCTACACCGCGCTCGACCTCGCCGCCCGCGTCCGCGCGTCCGCCGGCTGGATGCGCCGCCTCTGGCTGGGCACCGCCGCGGTTGCTATGGGGGGCGGCATCTGGGCGATGCACTTCGTCGCGATGCTGGCGTTCAGCATGCCCGGCATGACCGTCGGCTATGATCTCGCGCTGACGCTGCTGTCGCTGCTGACCGCGATCGTCGTCACCGGCACAGGCTTCGCGATGATAGTCCGCCCCCACCCGCGCGCGCGCCACCTTGTCGCGGCCGGGCTGTTCATGGGGCTGGGCGTGGTGAGCATGCACTATATGGGCATGGCCGCGATGCGGATGGCGGGCGCGATCAGCTATGACCGCTTGTGGTTCGGCGTTTCCGTGCTGGTCGCGATCGGGGCCGCCACCGCCGCGCTGTGGCTGGCCTCGCGCAACAACGGCCAGGTGGAGAAGGTCGCGGCCGCGCTGGTGATGGGCGGGGCGGTCTCAGGGATGCACTATGCGGGCATGAAGGCGGCGACGTTCAGCGCCCACGGCCCCGCAACCGCGGACGGGATGGCGAGCGTCGACCAGACTGCGCTGGCGGTGGGGGTGTTCGCGGCGACGTTCCTGATCCTGTTCTTCGCGCTGATGGCGGCGATGTTCGACCGCCGCTTCGCGCTGCTTGCCGAGCGGGAGGCAACCGCGCTCCGCGTCAGCGAGGAGCGGTTCCGCTCGCTGTACCGCGGCACGCCGCTGCCGCTCCATTCGCTCGACCAGGAGGGCCGCGTCGAGCAGGTCAGCGACACCTGGCTCGCACTGCTCGGCTACCAGCGCGAGGAGGTGATCGGGCGCCCGTTCATCAACTTCCTGACCGAGGACTCCGCGCGCCAGTTCCGCCAGGGGGACTGGCCCGCGCTGATCGCACGCGAGATGCTCGACCCGCGCGAGTACCGCGTGGTGACCAAGACCGGCGCGTTCCTCGACGTGGTCTCGGCGGCGCGGATCGAGCGCGACGAGGAGGGTACGTTCATCCACCTCGTCGGCGGGCTGACCGACGTCACCGAGCGCAAGCGCGCGGAGGAGGCGCTTCGCCAGGCGCAGAAGATCGAGGCGATCGGCCAGCTGACCGGGGGCGTCGCGCACGACTTCAACAACCTGCTGGCGGTGGTGGTCGGCAATCTCGACCTGCTCCGCCGCAAGCTGCCCGACG
>CAXSEO010000183.1:0-5704 GCA_964235525.1 uncultured Sphingomonas sp.
GGGTTTAGCTTAGCTCAGCCGCCAAACTGTCCAGGAAGGCGGGACCACCTCAGTCCCAGCGTAAGGCCGGGATAAAGGGATGGTGCTTCCGCCACATCTAACCCGCCAGCTCACTGAGCGAGCTGCGTCCCCCGGGAATATGCCGGTACAGCGTCGACGTGGTGATCCCGAGCTGCTGCGCCACTTCCTCTACGGTGATCATCGGATCGGCGAGCATCGCCTTTGCGCGTCTGATCTGGGCGTCACTGAGCGCCTTGGGTCGGCCCCCGCGCAGGTTGGCCGCGCGCGCGGTCGCGAGCCCGGCGTGGGTCCGCTCCAACATCAACTCGCGCTCGAACTCCGCCACGGCCGCAAAGACGTGGAACACAAGTCTGCCGCCCGGCCTGGTGGTGTCGATCGCCTGGGTAAGCACCCTTAGCCCGATCTCGCGCCGCTGTAGGTCCTCGGCCGTCTCGACAAGCTGGCGCACGCTGCGCGCCAGCCGGTCCAGTTTCCACACCACAAGCGTATCGCCGGCGCGGAGATAGTCGAGGGGCGCCTTCAGCTCGGGCCGGTCGCGCTGTGCTCCCGAGGCCTGCTCGGTGAACACCCGGTCGCACCCGGCGTGGGCGCTTGCTGACCGGCCGATTTCCGCCCCGAGAGCGGCGGCTCGCATTGAAGGAGCGCGCGTAGACGCGCGTAGAGTAGCGGCCTTCACCTCTGCTTGAGCAGAGGTGAGCGCTCGCCGGGGGGACTTCTACGGCTTCCCGCTGGAAACCGGGTTCGGCGCTCCCGCGCCCGGGTCTTGGGGCACTAGCCTGATGTCGAGCGTACCGGGGCTCTGCCCGGCCGTGACCGGTACCTGAACGGGCTTGTAGCCGAGCATCGTAACTGTCGCGACGAAAGACGTGGAGCTGAGCGGGATCTGGCAAGGCGTATTGCATCGGAAGCCCTGCGACGTCTCGACGGCTGCGCCGGCGGGGGCAGTACGGATTGCGAAAGGTGTCGCAGCTGCATACCCGTCTCGCGCCGGTCCTTTCGGCGCGGTTGCACACCCGGCAACTATGCATGAGATCAGGACGGCGAGCGTGCTAGCGAATGGCTTGGTCATCGCCTCCCCCCCCTTTGTTCTCGACGAGTGTAGGAGGCTCGTCGCCTCGTGCAATCAGTCATGTTCAAGGTAATGTTCCAAAATGGACCGCCAGGCTCAACCGTGCGGTTGGGACGAATGATCGACTACCTTATGATCGACAAGTTGATGGCAGGAGCAGCGAGATGCGGACGATAACGGCAGCGATCATGGCCGCGGTGGTAATGGCGCCAGCCCTCAAGGCAAGCGCTGCGCCAACGCGGCGATCTTCAGAGGGAAGGATAGCGCACCGTGCCTTCCCTTATCTTCGTTGGCCCGTCGATCTCGCTCCCAAGCAAACGCCCGTGGCAGCAAAGCTGGGTCATTTCCGATTTTGGGACGGGACGGCTCTTCAGGACGTCGAGGGGCGCAGCTACATAACCACGCTCGTTTCAGGCCACAGCGGCGGTCAGCTCGACGATCGGGTATTCCGCCAGGCAATGGAGAAGGAACTTACCCGAATGGGCGCGGTCAGGATCGCATCGGGACACGTACCGGCCGCCGCGATCGCAACCATCAACGACGCCGACAGGAAGAGCCTCGCTTCCGGCCTCGGCGACGTCGCCAACGACTCGGTCGACACCTGGACGCTTCGCCGGCCGCATCGCCAGGTCTGGTTCCAATACTCGGCTCATTCGGGTCAGGCTTCCGTAGCGGTAGTGGAGGCGGACCTGGCCTGAGCCGCTTCGCGACCCCGTTTACCGAAGCCGCTGCGATGCCGCGAGCGGCTCTTGGTGTCTGCTACTCGGGTCGCGATCGGCCGGGATTGGGCGTTTCCGGTACGACCGCTTCCGGGTTCCGCTTTCCGACTCGGAAACGGCCGGAGATGGTGGTTAACTGCCGTCCGCGTCCGTCGCGGCAATACTTCGGACGCGCTTGCGCTTGTTTCAGGTGACCCAACGAGAGAGCCTTAAGTCATCCGGCTTTCTGCGATGGAGGATGATTTCGGCCCCACGCAGTTCTCGTCGGCCGACACTAGGCGGCTGCTCCGGCGGGCTCGATGCGGACCTCGTGCCCGTGCTGGTCAAGCTCGCGGCCGATGCGCCGCCAGATCCTCGGTATCAGGATCATTTCCTGAGCGGCGCCTAAGTGGGCTATCGCGATTGTCACGTCGAACCGGACCTGGTGCTGATCTACGCCAAGCCCGACGACACGCTCCAGCTTGCTCGGTTGGGCTCACATAGCGAGCTGTTCGGCTACGCACGCTTCGTTTCCCCTTTCGTTCTGCCTTCGGCTGACCCATGGAGCCGCTATGCTGATCGCGCCCGAATACCGTTGGCTTTACCTGATCGACTGGCCCGAGCTGTCAAACCTGACTCGATTCCGGCGCGCAAAAGGACGCGGCGAACA
Source organism: uncultured Sphingomonas sp. (assembly GCA_964235525.1). Classification (GTDB taxonomy): domain Bacteria; phylum Pseudomonadota; class Alphaproteobacteria; order Sphingomonadales; family Sphingomonadaceae; genus Sphingomonas. The sequence goes on from CAXSEO010000183.1 coordinate 2,459, forward strand.
TTGCCAACGCCCGCACGGCCGCGACGTGCTTCACCTCGGTGATGGAACCTGGTGGGACGAAGGTGCCGCGACCTGCCGCGACGGGCGGGGCAAGCGGCTCCGCTATGTTCCGGCTCCTGGCGAGCTGCCGATCCGGCAAGCTGGGCTGGACGGCATCGGCGTGCCGTCGGCGCTGCTGACCACGCGCGTCGCGCTCGCCAGCGCGCACCTGAACCACGATCCGGGCGACAACCGATCGCGCAAGCTCGCCGCATTGTGCCAGCGCTGCCACGTCATCCACGACGCGCCCAAACATCGTCGGCGACGCTGGTTCAACGCCTTCCGGCTGCGCGCGACCGACCTGTTTGCTTGAACCGGCCAAGCCGAACGCTAGGCCCCACGGGTTGGGGGGTGGACTCGCATTGGGGCTGAAAACCCACGACTTGCCCTTCGACCTTGACGCACGGTGGATCTCACCCGCTCGCGGACCTAGAGTTTCGGTGTGGATCTACGCCGTCCTCTGGGGTGTCGTGCTTGCCGCCTTCCTCATTCCTGCGGCGCTGGTGACACATGGACGCCATCCAAGTCCTAACCGTCAGGTTCACGTCGCCATTCTGGGCCGAGTAATTCCGCACGATGAGCCGCCGCCATTAGGGCCTGTTCTCGTGCAGAACTTATCTGCGATGGACGCGCGCGCTTTCAACACCTCGGTACCTTTCACGACGTTTCCGATCCCGCCCGCTCGGCCATTTGTGCTCTCCGGTGCCGGAGACCTAGCGCGTGCGACGGACTGTCTTGCGGCAGCGATTTGGTACGAGGCGGGTGACGATCCGCCCGGCGAGCGCGCGGTGGCGCAGGTGGTGCTCAACAGGGTGCGTCACCCTGTCTTCCCCAAAACGGTGTGCGAAGTAGTATTCCAAGGCTCGGAGCGATCGACCGGGTGCCAGTTCACCTTTATCTGCGACGGGTCTATGAGTCGCCGTCGGCCTACCGATGCGGCTTGGAGCCGTGCGCGGGGCATAGCAGCAGCTGCGCTTGGGGGCGCTGTTTACAAACCGGTGGGCTGGGCGACTTTCTATCACGCTGATTACGTCGTCCCCTACTGGGGAGCCAGCCTCGACAAGCTTGTAAAGGTACATACGCAACTTTTCTATCGCTGGACCGGCTGGTGGGGCTCGCCCGCGGCATTTAGTCGCCAGGTTGCGTCGGGGGAGCCGACCATCGCGCAGCTCGCCCCCTTGTCTATCGCGCATCGAGAGGGTGTCACCTTGCCAGCAGCGAGCGGGTCCATTGCTGGAAACTTCAGCGTCGCCGAGGCTGGCATAGCTGCCGCCCCGGGCGTTGACCCTGTGTCAGTACCGGGTGATGAGAACAGCTTCCTGGTCACAATCCCGCCCGGCACTGCGCCCGAGACTTACCCGATGCTTGCAGCCAAGGCCTGTGGTGATCGGGAAATCTGCAGATATGCTGGTTGGCTCAATCGGGCAGACACACCCACAACGCTGCCGATGCATCCTACCCAGATCGCGACGATGACCTTCAGCTATCTGCGGGACTGCAAGTTCGACTTCAAGCGGCAGCTCTGGAACTGCCGACAGGTGACCCGTCCCAATCCGACCCAGTGCATGGACGAACGGGCGTTCCAGCTAACAACGCCGCAGGAGTCGATAGCTGAAAAGCCCGCAACCCCTTCTCGCACGCCTCGCGATCCGACCGAGCTGGGCGGTGTGCAAATCAAGAAGCATAGCTCATCGGACTGAGCCAGGAGCAAGCGCCCGCACCTTTTCCGCCCTCAGGCCGAGGTCACGGTAGAGCTAGCAAAACATAGATAAAGTCGTCGCATGAGGTGCGAATACGGGTGGGCTCAACGAGACGTTCGTGCAGTTGGACGAACTTCTTGTCGCCCTTGACGCGAGCGACGAGTGCTGAGACCCACCCGACTGTGGCAGCAGTGTGCGCCGTGGGGAGCCCTTTGATGACTGTGGTCGCGCTGACGCCTACGGTCGCAGGAGCAACCTTTAAGCGATTTCGGTCGGGGCCGGTCTGCCTAAGCTGCCAGGCGGAGACTCCGCACAGGTCGCAGATACAAGTTAGGTCAACCATAAGCGTGGCCTGACGGCCGCCTTGCGCTGAGCGCGTCTGCCGCGATGCTTGGGCGCTTTGGGCAGAGCGTCGTGATGGATGACGAGGTCGGTTCGGTTGCGAGCAGTCGTACGAGCGATCGTATGAGTAGTCGGATCGAGGTGGTGGCGCGGGTGTCGGGCCGGCGCGCGTGGACGGTGGAGCAGAAGCTGGCGATGTTGCGCGATGCGTTCGGGCCGGGTGGTTCGGTTCGGGCATCGATCGATCGGCATGAGGTGTCGAGCGGGCTGCTCTACACCTGGCGTCGTCAGGCGATGTCGGGCGAGCTGGCGAGTACGCCGCGCCCGGCGCTGTTCGGGCCGATGGTGGAAGCGACGACGCCCTGCTTCGCCGAGGTGCGCGTGCTGGACCAGCCGTCGGCACCGGTGCCGGCACGCCCGACTGTCTGCGTCGACCCGCCGGGTCGGATCGGGATCGAGCTGCCGTCCGGCGTGCGGCTGAGCGTCGATGCCGCGGTCGATGCCGAGGCGCTGTCGCGGGTGCTGGGCGTGCTCGGGCGGTGAGCGCGTCGGCGCTGCCCGCCTTCCCGGGAGCCGCGACGCCCAGCAAGGTATGGCTGGCGTGCGGCGCGACGGATATGAGGAAGGGGTTCGACGGCCTCGCGGTGCTCGTCCAGCAGGTTCTGAAGGAGGACCCGCACTCGGGCGCGGTGTTCGCGTTCCGCGGCAGGCGCGGCGATCTGGTTAAGCTGCTTTGGTTCGATGGGCAGGGCTTGTGCCTGTTCTCGAAGCGTATGGATCGGGGCCGGTTCGTCTGGCCGGTGACCGCGACCGGCACAGTGGCGTTGACCTCGGCGCAGCTCTCGATGCTGCTGGAAGGCATCGACTGGCGACGCCCGGAACGGGCGTGGCAACCATCGCTTGCGGGCTGATAAAGGGCGGCAACCCGCGGTTTTGCTGGCCTGAGCAGGCCCGATCGGCTATACGCTGGGCGTGTCGGATGCGGGTCTCTCCACCCCCGATCGGGACGGGCGGATCGCCGCGCTGGAGGCGCTGCTCGCCGAACGCGAAGCCGCTCTCGCCGACGCCCGCGCGCAGCTTCACAGCCGCAATCTGCTGATCCAGACGCTTCGCGCGCAGCTTGCCAAGCTGCGGCACATGCAGTTCGGGCATTCGTCCGAGAAGC
>CAXSEO010000184.1:0-5699 GCA_964235525.1 uncultured Sphingomonas sp.
TGCGTCGGCGTGACCGGGCATGTCACCGTGTTCGGCGCGCTGTTCACGCGCGCGAGCAGCGGGCTGTTGCTCGCCTATGTCGCCCGGCCCGGGCGGGCGCTGTACCAGGTCGCCGCGCAGGACCCGGCGTTCCGCCGCGCGTGGTTCTCCGTGCTCCAGCCAAAATGGTGGATCCTCAACGGCGGCATGAACGACCGCAGCTTCGTCACGCCGGACCAGCACCGGGCGAACATCGTCGCGATCATGAACGACGTCCACGCGGGCAGCCCGACCACGAAGACCGCCGTGGTGCAGTCGAACGAGCCGGGCGACGCGCTCGCACCCTATTACTTCCAGCTCGTCCCCGCGCAGCAGGCGGCGGCGACCAGCACCGGCTCGCTCTACATCGACATCCGCACCCAGTTCGGCACCTACGCGCAGGCGCAGGCGAACGGACTGATGGGCGATCAGATCCACCCCAGCCTCGCGGGCTACAAGCTCATCGGCGAGTATACCGCCAGGCAGATCGGGCTCTACACCACGCTGCCCGACCCGGGGCCGACGCGGTAGCGCTCAGAACCCCTCGGGCAGGTCGATCGGGCCGACCACCTCGCGATAGCGCGCGATCGCGTAGCGGTCGGTCATCCCGGCGATGAAGTCGGCGATGTGGCGGCTGCGCCCCGGCTCGGCGGCGGGCAGCTCCGCGCACCACCCCTCGGGCATCAGCGTCGCGTCTTCGCGATACGCCGCGAACAGCTCCGCCACGACCGCGTGCGCCGCCGTCGCCGCCGCGAGCTGGCGAGGGTGATGGTACAGGTTCGCGTACATGAACCGCTTCAGCGCGCGCTCGTCCTCGCGCATCGCGGGCGAGAAGCCGGCGAGCGGGCGGTCCGCCGCGCGTACTTCATCGGCGCTCTCCACCCCCGCCGCCGCGACCCGCGCGCGCGTCTCGTCGAGCAGGTCGGTCACCATCGCGCCGATCTGCCCGCGCACCAGCTCGGCGGTCAGCCGCTCGGGCGCGCAGCCGGGAAAGCGTGCGCGCGCCGCGGCCCAGTTGCGCGCGACGATCGGCACCGCCAGCAGCTGGTCGAGCGTCAGCAGTCCGGCACGCAGGCCGTCATCGATGTCGTGATTGTCGTACGCGATGTCGTCCGCGATCGCCGCCACCTGCGCCTCCAGCGACGGCCAGGTGCCCAGCGCCATCGGAAATGCCGCGTCCGCCTCCGCCAGCGCCCAGCCGGGGCGGCTCTGCGGCCCGTTATGCTTGGCGAGCCCCTCCAGCGTCTCCCACGTCAGGTTGAGCCCGCTCCACAACGGATACGGCCGCTCGATCGCGGTCAGCACGCGCAACGTGTGCCCGTTATGGTCAAACCCGCCCGCCCCGCGCAGCGCCGCCTTCAACGCTGCCTCGCCCGCATGCCCGAACGGCGGATGGCCGATGTCGTGCGCCAGGCAGATCGCCTCGGTCAGGTCCTCGTTCAGCGCCAGCGCACGCGCTAGGGTGCGGCCGATCTGCGCCACTTCGAGGCTGTGGGTCAGCCGGACGCGGAAATGGTCGCCGTCCGGGGCCATGAACACCTGCGTCTTGTGGCGCAGGCGGCGAAAACCGGTCGAGTGGATCACCCGGTCGCGGTCACGCTGGAACGCATCACGCGGGCCGCGCGTGGTCTCGTTCTGTTCCGGGTGGAGGCGACCTCTGCTACGCTCGGGGTCCGACGCCCACAGCGCGGCTCGGATCACTCGTCGTCCAGCTTCTTGACCTTCTGGCCCTTGTCGTTGGTGAACTGAAACGCGTGGACGCCCTGTTTGTTGAGCGTGTTGACGAACTGGCGCGCCTCGTCGTCGCTCTTGAACGGCCCCGCGAGCACGCGGTTGGTGGCGTGGAGCGGGGTGGTATAGCCCTTGCGCCCCGCCAGCGCGGGTGCCTTGCCTTGCGCGATCTGCCACGCCTTGCCGAGCGACGCCTCGTTCGCGCCGCCCGCGACCTGCACCCAGTATTTCTGCGGCTCGACCTCGTGCTGGGCTGCGAGCGCCTTCTTGCCGGTCCGGGTCGGCTTCTTGCTGTCGTCGTCCGACGCGTCGTGGCGACCATGCTTGCCGTGGGCAGGAGGCGTGTCCTCGTCCGCCTTGGCGAGCGTGGCATGGCGACCCTTTGCGGGCGCGTCGGCGGAGGCGCCTCCCTTGCGGGTGTTCGGCGCGGCGTCCTCCGCAACAGCGGTGCCCTTGCGCCCCTTCGCCTTTGCGACGGGAGCATCGTCGGCTGCGGCGGCGGCGTGCTTGCGCGTGCCGGGAGCCGGGTCGTCGGTGGTAGCAGACTTGTGCCGCCCCGAGCTGGTCGAGGGGGTCCGGCGAGCGGGGTCGGCGTCATCGCCGCTCGCCGTTCCGGTGGAGTGCGGCTGCGCGGGCGCGTCGGACGCCAGCGCCGCGAGCTGGCGGCGGGCACCCTGTCCGGTGCGCTTCGGGACGGCAGCGGTCGGCGCGATGTTCAGCTCGCTGGCGGGCACGGGTAGCGCGGCCACAATTCGCGCCAGCACGCCATCGCTCGCGGGCATCGCGGGGGAGACCGCGACGCCCGCGGGCTCACCGCTGGCGACCGGATCAGCGGGAGCGGGCGAGGTGATCGCTACCGACGTGGGCGAGAACCCCGCGACCGTCTCGCCGGACGGAGCGGGCGTGATTCCGGAGGTAGTGGGTTGTGACGTCATGGTGCCGCTCACGGGTGCGATACCCGCATCGAGCGGCGGTGCGACAACGTGAGAAGCCAATGCGGGTACGGAGCTTGGGACGGGCGAGACGTTGATGGTAAGACCAGTATGGACGGGCGAGACCGTCGCCGCGACCAAGCCGGACGGTTCCTCGCCTCTTGGCTGCACGACCGTGGCCCCTGCGCCAAGACCGCCCGGCTGGCTCACGCCCAAGCGATTGGGAAGCGCACCGCCCGGCGGCAGCGCCGCTGCGAGCTGGACCGGAGCAGCATCGGGCACCGGGGCGCTCGCGAGGCCAGAGGGGGCGGCGGCAGCGGGGAGCGCGTCGCGTGTGGTTGGCGAGACCGCCGCGGCTTGGCTGCCGCCCCCCGCGACTTGCGCCACCGCCGATCCTGCCCCGGCTGTAGGCGGTGCGGTTAGCGTCATCGCCCGAGCCGGGGCAAAAGCGACGCGCTCCGGCGAGAGCGGCAGGGCGCTGACGTTGCTTGTCATGGTCGTCGCGGACAGGCCGCCGAAGCCCGGCACCGCCGCGCTCGACGCCTGGGTGGCAGCGGTCGTCAGCGCGGGCGCGATCGTCGGCGGGGTGACGATGGTCGGCGCGGGCGCGCTGAGCGTGCCGGTGACGCGGCCGGACTGCGCCACTACCGTTCGCGGCGGGGTTACGACAGAAGGCGACCCGGCTGGCAACCGGAGATAGCCGGGCAGCATCGAGCCGGGCCGCTCGAACGTCACATAGCCGCCCGTCCTGGGCGACGTCGCCTGCGCGAGCGCGACGGGCGCGAGGGTAGCTGGCGCTGGTGGCGACGGTGAAGGTGAAGGTATCGATTTCGCCAAGGCGATCGACGACGTTCGCGGCGGCGCAACCGCGATCAACCGCGCGGGCACCGCCGCCAGCGCGCCCGACACCGTGGGCTGGCGCGCTATCAAAGCCACGCCCGGCGTCGACAGGATCGGCGGCGGCGGCAGCGGTGAGCGCGCGGGCAGCACGCGCGACGCGAGCGGGGCAACCGCTGCAGACGGTCGGCTTCCGCCGCCGAGAGCGCCATAGCTCGACGGAAGCACGCGCGGACCCAGCGCCGCGATTGCCACGGGCACGCGGGTTGCGGGAACGCCCGCACCAAAGCCGGGCGCCAGCGTGCGCGACGCAAGCGCAGGTCCGCTCGCGAGTACCCGGGCACCAAAGGCCGGCGGCGCGGGTAGCGGCGGAGCAACTGGCGGCGGCGCGACGACGGCGAGCCGCACCTCGCCCTTCTTCCCCCGCCTGCGCTTGTCGACGCGCACGGCGGCGACCTGCACCGGCGCGACGGCGCGCGCGACCGGCACGATCTCTGCGGCGAGCGCGGGCAGCGCGGGCGCGAGCCGCAGGTCGGCGAGCCGCTGCGGCGTCGGACGCAGCTCGCCGAACTGCACCGCGAACGCGCGGTCCGCGGGCCCGAGCGCGGGCAGCCGCGCGAAAAACGCCGCCATCCCGCTCGCCTGCCCCGGCGCCATCATCGTCGTCGCGATGGTCTGCGCCGCGCCGCTCTCGCCATTCATCGCCAGCACGAACGCGCGCGCGCGCCAGCCTGCGCGATCGCTCCGGCGGAGCAGCGGGTCGAGCTGCTGGAGCGCCGCTTCCTTCTGCCCGGAGATGCCAAGCGACAGCGCATAGCGCCGCACCGTTTCGTCGTCCGCCGCGCCGCCCGCCAGCGCAAGCCGATAGTCGCGCTGCGCCCGCCCCTGCTGCGCGACAAGATCATAGGCGAGGCCCCGATCCGCCGCGAACCGCGCAACCGGATAGCCATAGCCCTCCGCCTGATTGTAGAATTGCAGCGCCTCGCCCGGGCGTTCGAGGTGGAGCAGCACCCCCGCCATCCCCGCCTTCACCCGCCCGTTGCGCGGGTCGACCTTGTCCGCGCGTGCGAACAATGACGCCGCGCCCGACAGGTCGCCGAGCCGCGTCGAGAGCTCGCCCGCCTGGGTCAGCGCGGCGACATCGGTCGGGTTGGCCCCGATCACCCGCATCTCGGCGGCAAGCTGGTCCGCGTCATTGGCGGGCGCGGCGGCATATTGCGCGGTTGCTGGAGCCGCCAACGCCGCCGCGAGCGCGAGCAGCGGAAAGGAATGTTTCGTCATGCGGATGAAGCGCTTAGCTACCGCGACCGCGCCGCCGCAACGCCAGCGCGCCAAGGCGGCGCGAGCGGGCGATGAGATGATGAAAGTAGATGCAGCGGTCGATTCATGACCGCGTCGCACGCTTTCTTCTCCGTCACCCTGAACTCCTTTCAGGGTCCAGCGATGTCCGCGCGACCAGCCGTGGTCGTACGCACGACGCTGGACGCTGAAACGAGTTCAGCATGACGGAAAGTGGTAGAACTGAAATACCTATTCAGCGCACTGGCCGACTCGAATACGCCCTCCAGCTCCGAAGCTACTGGTTCCCCTGCCGGTGCAGGAACTTCGGAATGTCCGCTTCCTTCGCCGTCGCGGCGTCGTCCTCCTTGGAAGCTCCCCGCGCGGCGTTGCTCATCCGCTCGAACAGCGTGCCGCCGAGCTTGACCTTGGGCGCGGGCGGGACCGGCTCGTCGGGCGCACCCGCCAGCCAGCGACGGCGCGCGTCACCAGCAGGCGCGACCGCCTCGTCACCGAACACCCGCGCGGGGGCAGGCTGCGGGGCGGGGGCGGACGGCTCGGGCACGATCTCCTCCGCGCCCAGCACCAGCTCCTCCGCGTCCGCCATCACCGGCTCGGGCGCGGGCTCCGCAACCATGGTGGGAGCCTCGACGACCGGCTCCGGCGCGGGCGCAGGCGCGGCGGGCTTGGCCGCCTCGCTCGGGCGGAACGACACCGCCTCGTCCTTGCGCGCGCCCCCGAAGCTGAACGGGCGCGAAGCGTCGACGGCGGGAACACCCTCGCTCCGGCCTTCGGACTCGATCCCCGTCGCGACCACCGACACACGGATGCGCCCCTCCAGATCGGGGTTGAACGCCGAGCCCCAGATGATGTTCGCGTCGGGGTCGACCAGCTCGCGGATGT
>CAXSEO010000185.1:0-5695 GCA_964235525.1 uncultured Sphingomonas sp.
TTCCATTCGACCCGGTGATCGGGGGCGGCAACGAGGTGATGCTGACCGGGCCCGACCTGACCGCGACCCAGAAGGTCCCGCTGTCCGCCCCACGCGAACCGCCAGTGGTCGGAGCGCATCCATGAGCCACGCGCGCCACGTTCCGGCCACGCTTACCGCGCTGGTCGCCGCGCTGCTGCTCGGCGCGCGGGCCGACGGGCGGCTGCCCGACCGTGCGGACGTGATCAGCTTGGGGCGCAGTGCATCGGGCGAGCCGTGCGTCGCGTCGCGCGACTGGCACGACGCGGCGGTGCCCGATCCGTTCGCGCGCGCTTATGCGATCACCTGCCGGGGCGTGGCCGCGAGCCGCGCGGTGGGCGCGATCCGCGTCGTTCCCGACACGCCCGAGGCGCTGAAGCCGATCGAGGCGTCGCTGGCGTGCGGCCCCGACCGCGCGGTGACGCTTGACGGCGAGGACGCGCGCGTGCGCCGCTGCTTCGACCGGACGCTGGGGCTCGACGTGGTGCGGATCGACCTGGCCGCCGGGCGCGAGCGGGTGGTCGCGGACGCCGCGCCCGCCTTCCTCGCCGAACTGGAGGAGGGCGCGGCGGTGCTCGTCGGGGCACGGCGCGCGAGCGCGGACGCGGGGCGCGTCGTTACCGCCAGCATCGACCCGGCGCAGCTCGCCCCCGCGCCCGTCACCGGCGTCGCGCCTGCGCAGGTGGCGGTGTCGGACAGCTACGATCCGGCGGCGGCACTCGCGCAAGGCATCAGCCTCAATCACAAGGGACTGGACGTCGAGGCCTCGCGGGTCCTCAACGATGCGCTGAGCCGCCTCCCCGCCGCCACGCTCCCGTCCGCGCGGGCGGAGCTGCTGCTCGAAACGGGGCTGGCGGATTCGAACATCCACTTCGCCGACGCCGCGCGCGCGCATTTCGACGAGGCTGACGCGATCTTCACCGCGCACCCGGAAGCGCGCACGCCGTTTCTGCTGCGCAAGCGCGACACCTATCGCGCGCTTGACCTCATTAACAGTCGCCAATATCGGGCGGCGCTGGCGGTGCTCGACCGGCTCGCGCGCGCGGACGCGCCCGCCGACCAGCCGCTGCAGGACCCGGCCACCCTGCGCCAGCTGAACCAGCCGAGCGCGCCGCGCAACGCCGCCGTCCGCTCGATCGGGGTGGCCGACACCGCCGATCTGGCGCGGCTCGCGCTCGACGCGGAGGTCGATTGGGCGCGGAGCGTCGCCTTGTTCTCGCTGGGCGACGAGGCGGGCGCGCTCGGGGCCATCAACGCCGCCGCCAGCGCCTATCGCCCGCTGCAGGTCGCGCGGATCGACAAGGCGCAGGTCCTGTGGCTGGGCGCGCGGATCGAGCGACAGCGCGCACGCCTGCTCGTCCGGCGGGGCGAGATCGCGCCCGCGCTCGACAGTTTCGACCGGGCGGAGGATGACCTTCGCCGCGGCGCGCTCGCCACCGCGGGCACCGGCAACGAGCCCGCGATCGCGGACGCGGAGATGGAGCGCGCGGCGGTGTTCGCGCGCAGCGGCGCGACGCGCGCGGCGATCCGCGACAGCTACGCGCGGGCGGTCGACGCGATGATCGACGCGAAAGCCGGAGCGCTCGGCAACTCGGCCGCGATCGAGAGCTATCTCGATTTGCTGGTGGAGGACGCGCGGGCGGGCGTGACGGGCGATACCGGCGAACGCTTCTTCCGCGCGCTGCAGGCGAGCGGCGAACCCGCGGTGGCGCGGCAGGTCAGCCAGCTTCAGGCGGTGGTCGCCGCCGATCCGGCGATGGGCGCGGCGGTACGCGACCGCGCCGGGCTGGAGCGCGACATCACCCGGCTGCGCTATGCGATCGCCGCCGAACCCCGCGCAGGCCAGCCCGCCATCACCGAGCTCGAGCGTGAACGCGCGGCGGCCGAGGCGCGGCTGCTCCGCGTCGACGCGACGCTGGCGAGCGACCCCCGGTTCCGCGCCGTCGACGAACGCCCCGCGACGCTGGCGGAGTTGCGCGCGGCGCTGCGCCCGGGCGAGGTATTCCTCAAGGTGACGCAGACCAGCGGTCGCATCTATGGCCTGTTCGTGTCGCGCGATCGCACCGACGTGTACGCGATCGCGCCCGACGCGCGCGCGCGCGCGGCCGTGGACCAGCTTGCCGCCGATGTCCGCACGTCGATCGACGGCCGGCTCGACGCGGGTCAGCTCGCGCCGTTCGACGATGCGAAGGCGTATGCGCTGTTCCGCCTAGTTGCCGGTCCCGCCGCCGGCGCGCTCGCGAACGCGCGCGCGCTGGTGGTTGACCCGGCGGGGCCGCTCGAGCGGCTGCCGATCGGGGTGCTGGTCACCCGCTATGACCGCAGTGTCCAGCGCCCGACGTCGTTCGACTTCTCGCAGGTCGCGTTCCTCGCCGCGCATACGGCGGTGTCGACCGCGCTGTCGCCGCGCTCGTTCCTGGTCTCGCGGGCGCTGCCGCCGAGCCGCGCGCCGAAGCTCTTCCTGGGACTCGGTGAGCATCTGCCCGCGACGGTGCCGCCGGGCGGGGCGGAGCGGATGATCCAGGTCGGCTATGGCTGTTCGGTCCGCTTCGGCGAACTCGCCGCCTTGTCGCAGCAACTGAAGCCGATCAATCGCCACGAGCTCGTCACCGCCGCCGACGCGCTCGACGACCCGGGCGCGCCGATGATCATCGACGCCGCGTTCAGCGACACGGGCGTGGAGGCGCGCGGCGATCTCGGCCAATACCGCATCCTGCATTTCGCCACCCACGGGCTTCAGGAAGGGCAGTGGGGCTGCTCGCAATCGCCGCCCGCGCTGGTGACGTCGTTCGGGACCGGCGGGTCGGACGGACTGCTGAGCTTCTCCGAGATCGCGGGGCTCAGGCTCGACGCCAACCTCGTCGTGCTGTCCGCCTGCGACACGTCCAGCGGCATCAACGAAGGTGGTCTCGCCCGCCTGTCGGGGCAGGAGGAGGCGGGCTCGACCCTCGAAGGCCTGGTGCGCGCGTTCCTCGCCGCCAATGCGCGCGCCGTGATGGCGACGTACTGGCAAGTGTCGGCCGAGGCGGACAGCGACGAGTTCGTCCGCAGCTTCTATTCCGCGGCGCGCGACCAGCCGATCGGCGTGGCGCTGCAGAGCGCGCAGGTCGAGCTGATCCGCCAGCCCGCTTACTCGCACCCGTTCTTCTGGGCGCCGTATTTTGTGGTCGGCGACGGCACGAAGTACGCGCTGAGCGGCCCGATGCTCCAGCGGGTGCAGCGGGTGGCCGAGCGGTGACCACGCCAACCGGCCCGGACGGCGCTGGCCGGACCGGGCGGGCGGTGGCGGGAGTCGGCGGTGGTCTGATCGCGGCGGCGCTGCTGCTGTCGCTGCTGCCGGGCCTGGCCAGCCGGTCGTTGTCGGGGCTGAGCGGGGCGACAGCGGAGGCGGCGTTCACGCTGCTGGTGTTCGGGCCGCTGCTGCTGGTCGCGCTCGCGGGCGGCGCGCTGACCGGTGTGCGCGCGTCGGCACCGGGCGCGCACGCGGCTGCGAACGCAGGTCGAGGTGCGGCGCTGGGGCTGACGGGGCTGCTCCTCGCGGTCGGGCTGGCAGGGATCGCGGGCACGCTTGCGCGCCCCACCGTTGTGACCGCCCCGTCGCTGCTGCTGGTTTCGGGGCTGGCGGTGGTGTTCGTGCAGGTAGCGGCGGAAGAGGTGTATTTCCGTGGTTGGCTCCAGCCGCTGCTCGCCCGCGTGGCGGGCGAGCGGGTGGCGGTGCCCGCGATCGCGGTCGCCTTCGCGCTGCTCCACCTCCTCGCGGGCGGCGCGGGAGCACTGGCGCTCGTCAACCTGCTGCTCGGCGGGCTGTTGTTCGGTGTGCTGGCGGCGCAGAGCGGCGGCGGGGTGGCGGGCGCGGTGGGGGCGCATTTCGCGTGGAACGCGGCGGAGCAGCTGCTGTTCGGGCTCGACCCCAACCCCGGCGTCGGCGGCTTCGGCGCGTTGTTTGATCTCGACTTGGTCGGCGCACCGCGCTGGGGCGGCTCGGCGGAGGGCCTCAACGCGAGCTGGGCGATGACGGCCGCGCTACTGGCGGTGCTGGCGCCGGTGGCGGCGCGCTGGTGGGGGCACGAGAGCGACGGCTTGGCATTGCGGGCGAAGAGCGGCACGGTGGCGCTCGGCTAGGAGGAGGACGACAGGTGGCGAGTCTGCACGGATTGGTCGGGTTGGGCGGGCGCAACTGGCGCCCCGATGTGGTCGTGGTACAACGATTGCTGGCGGGAGCGGGCGTGTTGCCCGGCCCCGTCGACGGACGCTGCGGGCGGCATACGATGCAGGCCATCGAGCGGTTCCAAACGCCCTTCCTCCACCGCCCCGACGGCCGCGTCGATGTCGCTGGCCCGACCTGGCGGCATCTGGAGAAAGTGGGGGCGGCAGGTGCGGTCCATGCGGCACATCCCGCGCACTCTGCGCCCGTGCATCACCCAGCGGCGATAGCTCATCCGACGGCAATGACTCCGCCAAAAATCTCGCGGACGCCGGCACGGCAAACCATTGCAGCCGCACCCCCCCCGCCCAACACCGCCGCCGCCTACTGCGACGAGCAGCGCGCACGCTGACGGGTATTGGCGTACCCGCACTCCGCTTCCGGCTCCGGGCACGGTCAATCGTGGAGTTACCTGCCCTATGTCATCTCAGATGGAGGCCATGTTGGGTGATCCACATTCGGAGCGAACCAAAGCGAAGCTTCGGACAACGCAGATCGGGCCGCTTCATGTGACTGGCTTGGCACCTGCCCTCGATACCCTGTCTCGACTGCTGGATAAGGTCCGCCGCGACTTACCGGACTTGTACGCCAAGCTAGCAAGCCCCGGTATGTACTGCTTACGCCCCATACGGGGTCGGAGCTGCTACTCAAATCATTCATGGGGCACGGCGATCGATCTTCGGACGGAGGGGCTGCTGGTCAATCTTGGTGAGACGCATTCCTGTAAGGAGCTGGATGCGCTTTCCCCTTATTTCAATGAAGCAGGCTGGTACTGGGGCGGTGGCTATCACCATAGGAAAGATTGTATGCATTTTGAGTGTAGTTTGGAGATGGTGAGGAACTTCCGCGTATGAGCAACCATCGCAACATGCGCCTCGTTCTTGCCGCAGCGACGTTGGTAGCGGCAAGCTCGGCGTCAACGCAGTTGGATCAAGGCTGTCGTGCGGCAGTTCCCGCATCGCTTACCGCCTCGCCCGCAAAGTGGTTAGGTGAATGCCGCGCCGGGCGAGCGGAAGGGATAGGTGTATTACGGGCGGGAAACGCGGAGCCGTACCAATTCTTTTTCGGCACGATGCACGCCGGTGAGCCAGTTCGGGGTTTGCTGCGAGTACGTGACGGATGGGAGGACGCGGCTCGCTTCGACGGAGAGCACCATAATATCGAGACGTCGAACCCGAACGAGTTCCATGCGCTCTATCAGCTCGCCACCCGCGCCGCGCTCGCGACCTCGCAGCGTTTCACGGCGACGGGGAACCGGAGGTCGGCGGCGTATTATCAGCGGCTCGCGAAGCAGATCCAGGATGGCGAGCCGGAGTAGCGGCGCTACGCCGTCTTCCCCCGCGCCGCGTCGACCCGCGCGCGCGCGTCCTTGAAGGCGGCGAGCGCGCGGCCGCTCAGCGCGACGCCCGATCCCGTGTCGATGCCGAGCGGGTCGACCGGCTCGCCCGCGACGTGCACCTCGTAATGCAGATG
>CAXSEO010000186.1:0-5663 GCA_964235525.1 uncultured Sphingomonas sp.
GCGGACGGCGCGCTGATCGAGCTCTACAGCGACATGGACGTGTTCATCCCCGAACTCGGCTATTGCGAGCCGCGTCCCTGGCACGGCGACCTGCCGCAGCGGCCCAAACACTGGCCGATCACCGAGATGACGCGCTGGGACACCCGGTACGAGTTCGATCTGGCCACCGCGGCCCTGGGCGCATCGCCGCCGGGGACGCTGACGCCGGTCTGACCCTGCAGTCCGACGCTCTGTCGCCGTTGCCTCGGGCGGAGGAGAAGCCGCGCGCGGTCGCGACCTCGATTGGCGGCGTGCGCCGTTTACCACTTTGGAGGTGCGGCACCTCGAGAGCACTGCTCCAAGACTTTTGAGCCCTCGACCGAACTTTCGACTTGCGGAATATATACGAAACGCCTTAACGACGTTGGCGTTGGAGTGCTCGCCGGTTTCGAGGCGGATTGTCGGGTGCCAGGGCGCACGCTCCAAGTAAGGTGACGCGAAGCCAGAATACGCGATCGTAGAAGCGACGCGGTGTCCTGAACGACACGGACGGCTGGGTACAAACGAGAAACAGGAGGGGAATGATGCTGTCGCGTAAGACCTTGCTCAGAATGTCGGCTTCGTTTCTGATCGCCCCCACTTCGGCGATCGCGCAGGCGCAGGCCGGGCAGGCCGGCGTTGCCCCGCAAACCAGTCAGGCGAGCGACAGGATGGCCACCGCCGCCCCAGGTTCGGCGCCGACGGACGTGTCCACGACATCGCCACAAGGTCCGGCCGCCGTGGGCCAGTCCGAGAGCGCGCAACCCGACGCGGCCGAGACCGGGCTGCAGGACATCATCGTCACCGCGCAGCAACGCGGCGAGAACCTGCAGAAGGCGGCGCTGGCGGTAGCGGTTGTCTCGGGTGCGGACCTGCTGAACTCGGGCACGCGCGGGATAGACTCGCTCAGCAGGCTCGTCCCTTCGCTGGTGGTCACGCCCAGCAGCCAGGGTAACCTAGTCTTCATCCGCGGCGTCGGCAATTTCTCCTTCACCCCCAACAGTGATCCAGCCACCGCTTATAATCTCGACGGTGTCTATGTCGGTCGCTCCAGCTCCACTTTCGGAACCTTCTTCGACCTCGAACGGGTTGAAGTGCTCAAGGGGCCGCAGGGCACGCTCTACGGCCGCAACGCTACCGCGGGGGCGATCAACATCCTTCCCGTCCAGCCGCTGCTCGGCGAGACCTCGGGCTACGGATCCGTTAGCTACGGCAACTTCAATGCGATCACTTCGGAGGGCGCGGTCAATCTGGGCTTGGGAGCCAATGCCGGTTTCCGGTTATCAGCCACGTACGCAAAGCACGACGGCTATAATCACGACGGCACCGGGAACGATGACCAGGCCGGCGTCCGGGCACAATTCAAAGTCAAGCTGACGCCCGGACTGACCGTGCGGATCGACGCCGATTACGCCCAGCTGCGCGGCTTCGGATCGCAGACGAGTTATGTGGGTAGTTTCAACCCTTTGCTGGGGCCGTCCTCCATCACGCCTGCGGGCCTTCCGGTCAACGAGGGGTTGTTCACGGCGGCGGCGCAGACCTATCGCGCCACCCACGGGTTTGCGGGCTCGCTCGCCGGCCGGTTGCTCGATCCGCTCGCCGTTCGGCCGTTCGTCCACAACGACGTTTATGGCATCAGTTATCACGTCGACTGGCGCACGCCGATCGGCACGTTTAGCGTCATCCCCGCATGGCGGCACGGTGATAAGAACAACATCAGCACCGACTCTGCCCAGGCGATCGGCGATACTCAGCAGTCGAACCAGTACTCGGTCGAGGCACGACTCGTCAGCAACCAGGGCCGGCTCCTCGACTACATCGTCGGGGCCTATTATTTCAGCGAGCAGGTCGACGACGATCTGCATACTGACGCTGCGATCCAGGCGGGCTTCACGACCGCCCGCTACACGACGCACTCTCCGGCCTTTTACGGACGTCTGACGCTACACGCGACCGATTGGCTGCGGTTTACAGGCGGTCTGCGATATACCGAGGACCACAAGGCGTTCACGAGCCAGTCGACCACTATTGCGGTGGTCTGCCCGTCCGGATTGCCGACGGTCTGTTCCACCGCACCCCTGCTTCCTTACACCACTACGCTAGCCGGGCAGGCTCTTTATCCGGCAGCAGGCGGTCGGCCAGTGGTAAGCGCCCCGGGCGTCCTGATCGCGCGCATCGACGATGCGTCCGGGAGCAAGCTCAACACGAACAAGGTGACCTATCGCGGTGCGGTCGAGATCGATGCAGGTCCGCGTTCGCTGCTTTATGGGAGCATCGAGACGGGGTATCGGGCCGGCGGCTTCAACCCCGGTGATAACTTCGGGCCGGAGACCATCACGGCCTATACGATCGGCGCAAAGAACCGGTTCTTGAACAATCGCCTGCAGTTGAACCTGGAGGCCTTTGACTGGAAATACCGAGGCCAGCAGCTGACCTATTTGGGCATCGACCCGCGCGGCAGCGTGGGCGTACTCACACAGAATGTTGGACGATCGACGATCAAGGGCGCTGAGGTCGAAGCGCGCGCGCTCGTCACTCCCACCACGACGCTGAGCGCAAACGTCCAATATTTGGACGCGAGGTTTGACTCGTTCACTTATAGCACGCCCGCTCCGCCGTTCACGGGGTGCGCGGTTACGCGGACGACGACGTTCACGGTCGATTGTTCAGGCAAGCCAGCGATCAACTCACCGAGATGGTCGCTCAATTTCGGAGGCGAGCAGGTAGTTCCGTTTGGCGCCTATCAGGTCGTGCTCAGCGCCGATACGCAGTATCGCTCCGGCCGTTATGTTGGCTTCGAGTATATTTCGCCGGAGTACGTGGATCACAGCTGGGCAAGCAACGCGCAGATCTCGATAGGGGCAAAGGACGGGCGCTATGTCCTTGCGGCGTTCATCCGTAACGTCGAGAACAATCGCTTTTCGACATATGCCACGCCAGTACCGGGCTCCAACCTGATCGTGAGCCTGCCCAGTGCGCCGCGGACGTACGGTCTGCGTCTCTCAGGCCGGTTCTGATGAGACCTGCGTCGGTGCGAAGGCTGCCTGACTGCAACGTTCGTGGAAGGATCGCGCAATGACCTGTGTTTCGACGGCCGTCATTATCGGCGGCGGCGTTGCGGGTATGTCCGCGGCGATCGCGCTGGCGCAGGTTGGCGTGCGCTGCGAGGTTGTGGAGTTGGCCGAGACTGCGCTCGGCGCATCGCTCGGCATCTCGGGCCGCGCGGCAGATGCGCTAAAGGAGCTCGGCGTCTATGACGCGTGCTATCAGGCGGGAAAGGTGTTTCCCAAGGACACCAGCGCGGCCGCGATGATGGATTCGTCGGGTCGGCAGCTCGCCCCGAGCCCGAAACGCCCGGACTGGCCCGGCGCGAGCCCGACCATCGGAATGTACCGTCCGGTGCTCGCGGCAATTTTGACCGACGCTGCTGTTGCTTTGGGAGTGACCCTTACGCGCGGAATCTCGGTCGAGCAGGTCGACGACCAGGACGACCAGGCGCTGCTGACGCTCAGCGATGGCAGTGAACGGCGGTGCGACATGGTCGTCGCCGCGGACGGGATTTGGTCGCGCACGCGGGACCAGCTCTTTCCAGATGGCCCGAAACCGACCTACGCGGGCCAGGTCAGCATTCGCTGGATGGCGCCCGGTCCCGCCATCGAGGGCGAGCACTGGTACATGAGTCCCGTCGGGCGGCTCGGCGGCTACGCGCTGCCGCATGGTCAGGTCTATGTGCCTACGGTGATCAACCGCGCGGAAACGACACGGCTGACGGAGGAGGAGGCTCGCACGCTGTTCACGAGCCTGCTCGACTCGTTCACCGCCCCCTATGTCGTAGAACTGCGACGCAGATTGCCGCCCGACGCCACGCTGATCGGCAGGCCCTTTGAGTGGCTTCTGGCGCCTGACCCCTGGTTTCGTGGCAGGACCATTCTGATCGGAGACGCCGCGCACGCGACCACCGCGCATATGGGCATGGGCGGGGGCATGGCCCTGGAGGACGCGGCCGTGTTGGGACAGTGCGTCCGGGACGCGGCCACCTTGCCGAACGCCTATCGCGCCTTCATGGCGCGCCGGTTCGAGCGGGTGCGCAGCGTGGTGGAAACCAGTGTTGCGCTGTCGCGCCTGGAGCAGGCGGCTGCACCGCCGTCGGAGAATGCCGCGCTGTTGACGGCGACTTTCGCGGCGCTCGCCCAGCCTTATTAGAGGATCATGTGTGCTCCACTCCAACGCTCCTTGGGTAGCGTCGCCTTTCGCGATGGCGTCGGTAGCGGGACGGGTTCGGTGATTCCAACTGAAGCCGGCGGGGAGGTCGCGCCCGGACTCGACCAAACGCCTTTATCTCCTGGCCAGCTACTGGCAATCGCGCTGATTCTGCTGATGGCGGTGGTGGACGGCTACGACCTGCTGGCGATGTCGCTGGTGGCGCCTGTGGTCAGTCACGACTGGGGGATGGATAAGGGAACGCTGGGGGTAGTGCTGGCGGCGGGGCTGACCGGCATGGCGACCGGCTCGCTGCTGATCTCGCCGGTCGCTGACGTTCTCGGCCGCAAGCCGATCGTGCTCACCGGCCTGGTTCTGACCGCCGTTGGCACGATTCTGTCGGCCGGGACGCATTCCGCCACCGAGCTTGGTGCCTGCCGCGGCCTGACCGGACTGGGCATTGGTATTATGGTACCCCTGATTGCGACTATGGCAGCGGAGTTCGCAAACGCGAGACGTCGCGGTTTTGTCGTGTCGCTGAGCACGCTGGGCCAGCCTATCGGCGGCATCGTCGGCGGGCTGACCGCCGCTATATTCCTTTCGCATGGGCGCTGGACACAAGTCTTCCTGGTCGGCGGCATCGGTACCGCGGCGCTCGTCCCGATCGTGTCGCTGTACCTGCCCGAGACGACTGCCTTCTTGGTTAGCCGCCGTCCGCCCAATGCTCTGACGCGGCTTAATCATATTCTGGCCCGCTTCGGTCGACCGCCCGCGGACAGATTGCCGGAACGATCATCATCTGGACGCGCCTCCTATCGGGCCCTGTTCGCCCCTGACTTGGCGGCCGTCACGCTGCGTTTGACGGTCATCAACGTGCTGGTCGTGATGGCGGCGTATTACCTAATAAGCTGGCTTCCGCAGCTGGTCGCGGATGCCGGATTCTCGCCGTCAACCGCCGGCCTCGTCTCGGTAGTCGTCAGCCTGGTCGGCATTCCGGGTGGTCTTTTGCTCGGGGTGCTCTCGGCGGGAGCGGGGCCGGCGCGCCTAGCTGCGGGTGCCATGGTCGGGCTCGGCCTTGCACTCGCGAGTCTTGGCTTCGCGCCGCCCGTGCTGCCGGTCATTCTCGGCTGCGCGGCGGCCTGCGGCTTTTTCCTTTCCGGATGCACGGGCGTCTTTTACGCGGCGGTCGCCAGTAGTTTCGGACCGCTCGCGCGCGCGTCCGGCATCGGTTTCGTAATGGGCGTCGGCCGCGTGTTCAGCGCGATCGGCCCCCTGATCGCTGGCGAGATGTTTCAATTCGGCGCGACCCGCGGGGAAGTCTCGCTTGTGTTCGCGGGCGGAGCGGTCGTCGCGGGTATCTTGTTTGCAGCATCGGCCGGCAGGCGATCCGAAGCTACGGTTGAGTCGCCCCGATGAAAGTTGTCCCCCTCACTAAAGGCTTTTTC
>CAXSEO010000187.1:0-5657 GCA_964235525.1 uncultured Sphingomonas sp.
CCGGCCGTGCCGAGCGCAGCCACGAGCTACGCGCCCGGGGACTTCAGCGTGCATCTGTTTTTACAGCTCGCGGTCATTCTCGCCGCGTGTCGCCTGTTCGGCTGGCTCGGCCGCAAGCTGCTCGGCCAACCGCAGGTCGTGGGCGAGATGATCGCTGGCGTGGTACTCGGCCCGTCGCTGCTCGGACTTTTCTGGCCGGGACTGCAGGGCGCGATCTTTCCCAACGAGACGAAAAGCGTCCTGTATGCGGGCGCGCAGCTCGGCGTCGGGCTGTATATGTTTCTGGTCGGCACTACGCTCCGCCTCGATCACCTCCGAACCAAGGTACGTGGCGCGGCGATCGTGTCGGCCGCGGGGATCGCCGCGCCGTTCGCCGTCGCGGTGCTCCTCACGCCGCTGTTACTGCGCGTGCCGGGCCTGTTCGCGCCGACGCTGAGCCGGGCGAGCGCGACCTTGTTCCTGGGGGCGTGCATCGCGTTGACCGCGTTCCCGATGCTCGCGCGCATCATCAAGGAACGTGGGCTGGCGGACTCCTCGCTGGGCACGTTGTCGCTGACAGCGGGTGCGTTCGACGACGCGTGCTCCTGGTGTGTGCTGGCGGCGGTTCTCGCCACGTTCGGCGGCGGCCCGGGCGTCGCGATCCTGGCGATCGGGGGTGGGCTGGCCTGGGCGTCGTTCGTGCTCCTCGCCGGCCCGCGCTTGCTGGCGCCGCTTGGTCGCAAGGTGGAACGCGACCGCGAGCTTGGCCCCGCCGCGCTGGCCTTGGTCCTGCTCGCCTTCTGCGTGTCCGCCTTTCTGATGGACGCCGTGGGCATCCATGCCATCTTCGGCGGTTTCGTGATGGGCGTGGCGATGCCGCGCGGGCTGCTGACGCGGGAGATCGCGCGCAAGCTCGAGCCGCTCACCGTCGCCCTGCTGCTGCCGATGTTCTTCACCTATTCAGGGCTGAACACGCGCATGGACATGGTGAACTCGCCGTTGCTGCTGCTGCTGGCGCTCGGCATCCTGCTGGCGTCGGTCCTCGCGAAAGGCGGTGCCTGCTATCTGGCGGCGCGTCTGTCGGGGGAGGACAACCGCACCGCGTTGGGGGTCGGCGCGCTGATGAACTCGCGCGGGCTGATGGAGCTGATCATCATCAACATCGGGCTGCAGAAGGGCATCATCGGGCCGACGCTGTTCGCGATGCTGGTGCTGATGGCGATCGTCACGACCGTGATGGCGAGCCCCCTTTTCGAGCTGTTCTATGGCCGCAAGGGTCGCGAGGCGGGCGAGCTGGCCGCCTTGGGCGAGGTTTCCCCCGAACCGGCGTGAGCGTTCGATATGATCCGGTGCTGCTGTCCGTTCACTCCGGATGGTGCTGCGCATAGGCCGCGGCCGCGCCAAGCAGGCCCGGCTGGGGATGCGCGATCAGCTGCACCGGGATCCTCGCCATCCGGTCCTCGAAGCGTCCCTTGGCGCGGAACCGCGCCGCGAACCCCGACTCCGCGAGATGGTCAGCGATGCGCAGGCCAAGTCCGCCCGCGATCACGACCCGCGTTCCTCCCTGCGCGAGCGCGATGTCCCCCGTCACCGCGCCCAGGCTCAGGCAGAAGCGATCAAACGCCGCGGCCGCGAGGCTGTCGCTGTTGCTCAGCGCGGCGGTCCATAGCGCGGTGTCGTCGAACGTCGTGACCGGCCGCCCCTCGATCGCGCCGAGCGCCTCATAGATGTTGGCGAGCCCGGGCCCGGACACGATCCGCTCAACCGATACGCGGCGGTAGCGCCGGCGGAGTCGTTGCAGGATGGCTTCCTCGATCGTATCAAGCGGGGCGAAGTCGACATGGCCGCCTTCGGTTTCGACGACATGGCTATGGCCGTCGCGCCGGAGCAGCAGCGCGACGCCCAGTCCCGTCCCTGGGCCCACGATGCTGACCACCCCGTCGTCGCCGACCGGCTCGTCCGGCCCGCACAGGTGGCGCAGATGCTCGGGCCCGACCTGCGCGACCGCATGGCCGACGGCGCCGAAGTCGTTGACGAGGCTGAACCGGTCGAGGCCGAGCTTGTCGCCGATCAGCGCCGGGCGGATGATCCACGGGTTGTTGGTGAGCTTGAGCAGCTCGCCCTGGATTGGGCCGGCAACGGCGATCCCCGCCTCGCGCGGGAGCGGCCGCCCCAATCCGGCGGCATAGGCTTCCCAGGCGGTCTGGAGGCTGGCGTGCTCGGCGGCGCGCAGCGTCGACTGGTGGTCGAGCGCGACCACGCGGCCACCGGCGATCCTCGCCAGCGCGAAGCGGGCGTGCGTGCCGCCGATATCGACGGCGACGATCTCGCGCGCGGCGCTCATGCCGCCGGCTTCATCGCTGCCGGCATCTGCAAGGCCAGGCCGCGCGGCGCGGCGCATACCGGCGATATCATCGCGGCGAGGATCATGCGTCGCATTCCATGTCCCCGCTATGCCTACCCAGGATCGCCGGTGGCTAGACGTAAACCGCAGGGTCTGTCGGCACTGCGGCGGGGCGACGCGCGTACAGGCCGAAACCGCCGATTACCGCGTAGCAGAGCGCCGGCAACGCGAGCGCGAAATGCAAGCCGACCAGATCGGCGAGATGACCGGTCAGCGGCGGGATCACCGCGCCTCCGACGATCGCGGCGGCGATGATGCCCGACCCTTCGGCGGCGCGAGGACCCAAGCCCTCGCTGGCAAGACTGAAGATGGTGGGGAACATGATCGAGTTGGTCAGGCCGATCGCGAGCAACGTATACGCGGATGTCGTCCCGGTGGAGTTGGCGGTGATCGCGATCAGCACCAGCGCGCCCGCCGCCGCCGCCGCCAACAGCTTGCCGGGCGAGACGAGCCGCAGCGCGCCCGATCCGAAGAAGCGCCCCAGCAGCGCACCGCCCCAGTAGAACGGCACATATTTGCCCGCCGCCACCGGCGCGGCGGCGAGCACGTCGCGCTGCTCGAGATAATTGATGATCAGCGACCCGATCGAGACCTCCGCCCCCACGTAGAGGAAAATACAGGACGCTCCCAACGCGAACCGCGGCCGCTTCAGGAGCGTAAAGGCGTGCAGGATGCTGCCGGTCCGATCATGCGTCTCCTGGAGCCGGTGCCTGCGCGTCCACACGACGACCGCGACCACGGCCAGCGCGACCGCCAAGCCCAGATAGGTGTGGACAACGGTCTGTGTCTCGGCGGTCCGGTAGGCGTGAAGCGCCGCTCCCGAGAGTGTTGCGGGGTTGACGGTGGCCAGGGTCCCGAGGATCAGGATCGAGCCCGCATAGGGGAAGATGGTCGTGCCCAGCGAGTTGAACGCCTGCGCGAAGGTCAGGCGGCTGTGCGCCGTGTTGGGGGCGCCGAGCAGCGATATCAGCGGATTGGCGACCACCTGCACCACCGTGATACCGGCGGCCAGCACGAACAGCGCAAAGAGGAACAGGCCAAAGGTGCCGGACGACGATGCCGGGACGAACAGCAGACACCCCGCGGTCATCGTCACCAGCCCGATCGCGGCGGTGCGCAGATACCCCGCGCGGCGAACCACCGCCGCCGCGGGCAACGAGACCAGGAGGTAAGCCGCGAAGAACGCCGATTGCACCGTCAACGCTTGCGCGTAGTTCAGCGTGAACAGCTCTTTCAGCTTGGGGATGATCACGTCGTTGAGGCTGGTGATCCCGCCGAAGATGAAGAACAGCGCGAAGACGAACCAGCGAAGGTCGACGAGGTCCCCGGCCTGCGTGCCCGATGCCGGCCGAGCCGACGTGGCGCTGTTGATAACGATCATAGATGTCCACCTTGAGAATTGCCCGGGACGCCAGCGCACCCCCGCCGCGAGACGCTATCCGGCGCGGAACTGCCGGGCAACGACCCTGTGCCGACCCGGCAGCAAGCGGCTCGATACGCCCGTTCCATACCCAGCGTTCTCGCCAGCGGCCCCGGCGAACGCCGGGGCTGGCCGCGATCAGAAGTTGGCGCGCAGGATGAACGAATAGCGGCGATCGTTCATGAAGTATGACCGCGGCGCGAGCTGGTTCGGGTCGCCGGTATAGGCCTGCAGCGTCTTGGTGACCTCGTTCAACAGGTTGACGCCCTGCACACCGACCTTGACGTACTTGTTGATGTTGATGAACCCCGACGCGTCGAGCTGTCCCGTCGAATCATTGAAGATCGCCGTATATGGGAAAACGACGTCCGACGCCGTCAGCAGGAAGCGCGAGCGCCAGTTGTACGCGGCCCGGAGCGAGATCGGTCCTTTCTCGTAGAAAACCTCGGCATTGACGTTGTGCTTCGACAGACCCTCCAGCGGCAGATTGCCGGGAGTGATCGTCGACATGGTGGTCGGCGTACCCGTCCCGCCGTTCAGGAACGAGTTGGGCAGGCCCGAGCTTTGGAGGAACGTGTAGTTCAGGTTGACCCCCAGTCCGTCGAAGGGGCGGGGAAGGAACTGGAAGGTCTGCTGGTACGCCGCCTCGACGCCCTTGATCTTCCCATAACCGTCATAGTTGGCGGGCCCGTGGATTTGCACCGTCTCCGTTACGCCATTACTGTTGATGTCGCGGTTGAACACCGACGAGTAGAAGAAGTTGTGGATCGACTTGTAGAACCCGTCGATCGTGAGCGACCCGACGCGGGCGAAATACCATTCCAGCGTCGCATCGAACTGCCACGCGGTCGCAGGTTTCAGATAAGGATTTCCGGCCGTCGCATACAGGCCACCCTCATTCGAATCGTACCCCACGGTGAGAAAATTGCGGATGTTCGATAGCTCTGGGCGCGTCAGAACCTTCGATCCGGCCAGGCGAAACACCACGTCCCGCGTCAGCCCGAACTTCAGGTTCACGCTGGGGAGGAAATACTGATAACTGTTTCGCGCGACGTCGCTCACGGCGACCCCGTTCGCAAACTGCTGGAGCGCGGCATAACCGGCCGGGCCGAAGGTGCAGACACCGCCGGGGACGGTGGTCTGGACCGTGCCGTTCGGCAGCGTCGTCATCTGCAGTGCGCATCGCTTGTCGTACGAACTGGCGACACCGACCGCCGTCGCCGTTGCTTGCGAGGAGCCGGCCGACGTGACCATCGTGTTGACGTAGCGAAGCCCGACATTGCCCGACAGCCGCAGATTGCCAATGATCGGGTCCTGACCACCGAAGTTCAGCTGCGCATAGGCGTCGGCGTCCGACTGCTTCACCTGCTGGATCTCGGACGGTAGATACGGCGTCCCTGCGACTACGCCGGGCCGTTGCGCCGCAGGTACCCAGGTGCTCTGGTTGGCGCCATTGGTGGTGTTCCAGATGTTCGCGATGTTGCTCGCGAACGCTGCGGCCTGGTTATAATCCTTGATCAGGTCGCCGCTATAATAATAGGCGCCGGTCGGCCCGGTCGTCTGGCCGCGGAAGAAGTTGGGGAAGTTGTAGAATGTCTCGTTGGCACCGCCCGCCTGCGCGAACGAGACCGGACTGGTGCCCGCCCAGACCTCGCTGAGCGCGCCCCAATTGTATGTCGTGTACCGCACCGTCTCGTCGCGCTCCGCATAGCGCGCGCCGAACTTGACATGGTTCAGGAAGGAGCCGTCGTTGAACTTATAGTCGAAGTCGCCCTTCACCGCATATTCGCTACCGGTGCTGTGCTCGAAATGGTCGTCCGCCGCGCGCCAGAACTCGACGTTCTTGTCTGCAAA
>CAXSEO010000188.1:0-5644 GCA_964235525.1 uncultured Sphingomonas sp.
CAGGAACGGCAGCCTCGTCGCGCCGCCGATCAGCACCGGGCGGATGAAATGGTCGGCGGTGAACGTCACCGCGAACCCGATCCCGACCACCGCAACCGCCGCGATCGGCTGGCCCAAAGCGGCGAGCAACAGCCCGGCGAGGCAGAATGCGATCGCCGCTCCGAACGGCACCATCGCGAGCAGCGCGGTGACCAACCCGAACAGCGCCGGGTGCGGAACCCCCGCGATCCAGTAGACGAGCCCGAGCAGCACGCCCTCGGCCAGCCCGACCAGCACCAGGCCGTTGACGGTACCGTGGACCGACCGGATCATCTGCCGCCCGACCCGCTCCCCGCCCGGCCCAAACGCGCGCGCGCTGGCAGTGCGGACCTGCCGACTGACGGTATCGCCCTCGCGCAGCAGGAAGAACAGCGCCAACAGCATGAAGCCGAGCAGCACGACCCGGTGCAGCGCTTCGGCGCCGACCTCGCGCGCGGTCGCGAGCAGACCACCTTGCATGATATGCGCGGACAGGCCGGAAATCGCCCCCGGCTGGCCGAGCTCACGCTGCCATAGCGGGACGAGACGCTCGCTAAACGGCAGGCTCGCGAGGACCGGTGGCGGCGGGATGCCGGTCTGACGCGCCCGCGCCACCCACATCGCCGCCGAATGCGCGTCGCCGATCAGCGGCAGCGTGACCATCAACACCGGCACGACGAAGATCAGCAGCACGGCCAGCACCAGCGCCGCCGGGAGCAGGCCGCGGCGATGCCAGGGCCAGCGTGCCGCCAAGCGCTCGAAACTGGGCCACATCCCGATCGCGAAGATCACCGCCCAGATCAGCGCCGGCAGGAAGCCGCCCAACGTGACCAGCCCAGCCACGACGAGCAGCAGCACTGCCGCAAGGCCGGTGCGCGCCTGCGCCGGGGATGGTTGCGCGACGTCGGGAGTGGTTGAGGTTCGCGGGGGCAGGATCGGCGACACCATCAGCTGCGATTCCTACCAGCTTACCGCGACGGGCCAAGTAAGGCTCGGCCGTTTTAAAGCGGCCCTGCGGCGTCAAGAACCCGCGCGGGGCGAACATATCCGGGAATCGCTCCCCCACGCGGCCTGGCGCAGAGGAGCGAGTTCTGTCTCAGTGCGCGGTTGCGGTGGTGGTGGTCTGCCGGGCGGCGACGGCCGCCTTGTGCTTGTAATAATAGTGACCGGCGGCGCAGCCGGCCATCGCGCCCGCGATCGCGTGGTGGTGGGCGTAGTGGCCCGCCACGCCGCCCGCGACGGCACCGCGGATACAGCCCTTGGCGAGCACGGGCGCGGGTGCCAGCGCTACGGTGGAGGCGAGCAGCATGGCGGCAATAGTCTTGGTCATGGTAATCTCCTGAATGAGAGTTCCACTGTAGGCGCGGCCGGGCGCCAGCGGCAAGGGCCAACGGTCGCGACAAGCCCACCATGCGTCTCTGCCGCGATCAATCTGCCTCGCTGCCGCCGCAACGGCCACATTCCTCGCGCGTTGCTTCCGTCACCCCAATCGAGGCGCTATCCGATCATGGCCGACGACGACCTGCCGATCCTGCCGGCGCATATCGAGGATACGGTTCAGGCGATCGCGCGCCTTCATGCCGACCATGTGGCGCGGGCGTCACCGTTGCAGCGGTTGGTGGATCGGCTCACCGCCCGCGCCGGTCGCCCGGCCTTCGTGGCGCTGCTGACGGCCGTGGTGGTGCTGTGGATCGCCCTCAACCTCGGCATGATCGCGGTCGGCCGCAAGCCGATCGACGAACCGCCGTTCGTCTGGTTGCAGGGCCTCATCGCGCTGACCGCGCTCTACATGACGGTGCTGATCCTGACCACGCAACGCCGCGAGGATGAACTGATGAACCACCGCGAGCAGCTGACGCTCGAGCTCGCGATTCTCAGCGAGCAGAAATCGGCCAAGATCATCGCGCTGCTGGAGGAGATGCGTCGCGACAACCCGATGCTCCGCAACCGTTACGATGGGGAAGCGGTCGCGCTGTCGACGCCTGCGGACCCGAACTCCGTGCTGGAGGCGATCAAGAACACCCAAGAGGAGATGGCGGCGGAGGTATAGCGCGACCGGTCAGCGCTCTTCCGAGGGCCGTGGGTCGCCGACGGCGGTGGCGGTCCCGGCAGTTGGCGGCTCGCTCATGCCATGGTCGGCGGCGAGCCGCACCCCGCGCGCGGCGAGCAGCATCTCGACGACAAACCCGGTGATCGACCCGATCGTAAAGACGATCGCGCCGCCGAACAGCGCGAACAGGATGCTCGCCGCCGCCTTCCCGAGCAACTCACCGAGGAACAGCACCAGCACGGTCGAGCAGGTCAGCCCGCCCGCAAGCGCCGCCAGCACCACGGACACATCCAGCGCGCGCGATCGCAACCGCAGCACGCGCAAGCGACTGTCCCGAGCCGGCTCGCCCGGCTGCTTGGCGGCGAGCGCGTCGGTCTGGTCCGCGACTCGCCCCAGCCGCGCCGCGAAGACATTGAGCAGCGTGCCGATGCCCGACAGCAGGAACACGGGAGTGAGCGCCTGCTGGACGACACGCGTGGCCTTGGCAAGCGCCGCACCTTCAACGATCATGATGCTCCATACCACTCACGCTTAACTCGTAGTTCGCTACATAGTAAGCGGTCTTCTGGTCGTATTGAGTATATAAGCTGCTAACACGACTTTGAAATGCTTATCTAACTGACTAAAGTGTATCGCCAGCTTCGTACCGAAAAGGTTTGTCATGCCACACAGAATAGATTCAAAAAAGGCGCGCTGCGAACGAGTACGCGCTCGAGATCCCGAGTGCACGACAATGTTGCCGGACGGAAGCAAATGCAACGCTTTCACCACAGAGGCGCATCATTGGTTTCAGAAAGGGTCCATGCGAGAAAACGAGGCGCACATGCAAGGCGTTTGTAGCGAGTGCCACGCCAGAGCACATCGCTGGCCCGGCCGTTTTCCGCCCGGTCTCTCGACCGCAGACCCCTTTCGGCTAGACATACCGGGCTGGCCCTGCCGGGCATGACGTCCCACCTCGATCAGATTAGCGGAGAGGTTACCATACATTGATGAGAATTGAGGTAGGCACCGCAAAGGACGATGCCCTGTCGCAGCACATAGGCCGCAACAGCGCATCCCAAGCCGGAGAGGATGGTGGAGCCAAGGCGGATCGAACCCCTGACCTTCGCAATGCCATTGCCCCGCTCACCATGTCGCACGAGAGACCATCCGTTTTGCGTTTTATCCGAAACCGAGGACGGAACTGGAACATCGTCGATACCGTGATCCCGATGTGATCCCATCCAGACGTGAACCCGCCGCTGCCCGTGACCGCTGCTCCTGACCTGCATGCGCAGCTAGTCGAGCGAGTTCGAAGTCATCAGGCCGTCTGCGTCTTTGCGCGACTCTAGAACCCGCGTCACTGCGAAATACCGGCCGCATGCTCGCGCAGTCGGGCGTGCAGACGTGGGGGCAGACCAAAGCGCACCCAATGTTCGTACTCGCCGATGCCGCTCCGACGTCCATTCAGGCTGGTGAATCGCACGGAGCGCCTCGGGTCGGAGGCTGGGCGCGCTATCGTCGAAGGCAGAGACCGCCGTCGCGAGCACTGCATCAACGGCAGTGTCCGGCAGGAGCCCCGCCTGCGCCAGACGGAACGCGGCATGCCGCTCCAGCATATCTTCCTTGCCGTCGAACAAGGGACGAGATGGAAACCGGGGCAGGCCTTGCGACACGCCCGCCAGCACCACGTGGTGATCGGCGATCAGCAGCTCGTCTCCGGATTGGAGGGACCGGAGCGGGCCCGCCCCCGAGCGATCATGGGTCAGCAGCTTGTCGTCGTCCGATCCACCTGCATCGACGATCGCTGCGTCAGGAGATCGCAGCAGCGACGCCCCCGGTTCAGGCAGACACGGATTGTGGTGATAGACCTCGCGACCGCCCTTCGCTGCCAGAGGCCGGAGAAGCGACACAACGACACCGCCCTTTTTCCTCAAGGCCTTGGGAAACTGCTCGACGCTGCTGTCCGGGAATATCGCGGACAGCGAGGAGCTCAGGTGAAAGGCACCCACCAGGGAACATGCCCGGGGGCGTCGCGGTGCAGCCTCATCGCGGCAATCGCGGCCGTTTCGTCGGCATCGTCGGGTGCCAGCCCTATGGCTCTCAAAACCATGCTGGTGACGGTCTCGATATAGTAGCGGGACCCCTGTCCTTGTATCAGATGCCTGACCGCCTCGATCTTCGCCCCCATAATCACGTCAAGGGCGGCGTTGACGTCACGTATCCGGAAGACACCGTCCCGAAGGCCACCTTCCAAGTCGTCGCGGATCTGCGCGATCAGTCCAGTATCGCGATTGAGCTGGTTGAGATGCGCGACGAAGGAGCCCCAAGCTGGGTCGATCAGCGAGTGTGACAGGAACAGCTGAAAGCCCGACGCTGCCCGCATCTTGGGATCACGCACGGTCTTGTAGAGGAACGCGTACGAGACCGATTGTTGATCGGCGAACTGCGTCGCGAGTTCCTCAACCGCTTCCTCCAGTGACGAGAAATGCTTGTAGAACGTCCCCCTAGACACCCCTGCGTGTCGGACGATATCGTCGATGACGGCAGGCGCGGCAGGATTGTCGCCCGGGTAGGCCACACGAACCGCATCCAGCAGGAGTCCTCGCATGCGCTCGCGCTTGGCTCGAGCGCTGCGAACACGGTGGTCCTCGGCCTCGGGCTCACTTCCAGTTCCGTCCGCTGGTTCGTTCAAGCTCATCGAAGCGCTTTACCCCATCCCCGAACGGCTGCCAGCGCGAACAACAGAAGACATCGTGGACGGGCGGCTACGCCCAGCGAAGCCAGCCTCATGGGTCTTCGCTCGCTCCAATCCCACCGGCAGTTTCCATAGGCGCGCTACGCGCGACCGCGTTGGCGTGAACCGTCATCGTGACGCTCGTGGACACTCTGGCCTAGTCCCGTGACGGCTAGCAAGTGTTGGAAAACCTCATAGATGCGCCTCGCCTGACCATCAGCGGTGA
The DNA here is from genome assembly GCA_964235525.1 of uncultured Sphingomonas sp. Classification (GTDB taxonomy): domain Bacteria; phylum Pseudomonadota; class Alphaproteobacteria; order Sphingomonadales; family Sphingomonadaceae; genus Sphingomonas. Next base: position 5,011 of record CAXSEO010000188.1, read on the forward strand.
CGGGAGCGGACAACACAATGACGCGTTTATTGCTTTTGATGTCTTCGGTGCGTGTGTATGCTGAGGTCAGAATCGACGACTGGTGGGAGCGCGCGGACCAAGACTAGCCTCGGATCATTTGCCTTCGTGCTGCGATGGCCGGTCGCCGTGGCATGGTCCCATCTGAGACGGCCGGGGAGCCGTGGTGCTCCCGATTTCATAGTTCGGCGAGACAAGCTGAGTGTTCCCCGCAACAGGGGCACGTAAAAGATAAAAGAAACGACCCTTAGGCGAGGAAGTGGCAATGTCGGACATCCGTGTCTTCTTGCGATCATCTGCGATGATCTGCGGTTTTCTGGTCAGCGGTGTCGCCGCGGCGCAAGCGGTTGATCCGCCAGCAGCGAAAGGCGGTGATCCGGTCGGCGATCAGGCGCAGAACGGCCAGTTGGAAGACATCGTGGTCACCGCGCAGAAGCGGAACGAGAATGCGCAAAGGGTGCCGATCGCGATTACCTCCGTATCGGAGAGCCGACTCGCCGCCGCTGGCGTCGTCACGATACAAGATTTGAATGCCGCCGTTCCTGGACTGACCCTGCTGAACGTCGGCGGAAACATCACGCCTCGTATTCGCGGCGTTGGATCCACCTCGACCTCG
>CAXSEO010000189.1:0-5614 GCA_964235525.1 uncultured Sphingomonas sp.
AGCCGGACAGTTCGCCGAGCTTGGGCTGGGTGGGCAGGATGTTGATCGCGCCCGCCGTCGCGTTGCGGCCGTAAAGCGTGCCCTGCGGACCTTTCAGCACTTCGACCCGGTCCGTGTCGAAAAAGGTGGTCGAGGTGGCGGTGAGGCGGCCGACATAGACGCCATCATAATTGAACGCGACCGCCGGGTCACTGGTCTGCGAGACCGAGAAGTTACCGACGCCGCGGATGAAGGAGGTGGCCGACGGGCCGACATTGGCGATCGTCAGCGCGGGCACCAGGCTGTTCAGCCGGTCCGGCTGGGTGATGCCGTTGTTGACCAGATCGGCACCGCCTACCACGTTGATCGCGATCGCGGCGCGCTGCGAGCTTTCCGCCTGACGCTGCGCGGTAACGATGATGTCGCCTAGGCCCGTCGAGTCGAGCTTCTGCGCGGCCGCGTCGGTGTCGGACGAACTGCGCGCGCTTTCGGTCGCGGGGGCCTGCGCGGTCTCACCCGCGGCGGCCGGCGGCTGCGAGGTTTGATCCTGTGCGACGGCCAGCCCGGGCATCGCGGACACGATCGCCGCCGTTGTCATCAGGTATGTACGCATCTAGCTCCCCTCTCCTTTTATATCGCGGGCCTGCCGCCGCCCCGAGGAGCGCGCCCCGCCGGGTGCTGTTCGGGCAGCAGCCTCTGGCACGGGACATCGGCGGGTTGGTCCCGGATGTTCGCGGCCAAGCTATGGCCACCGGCCATGTCGCGAGGAAGCGGGAAAAATCAGCACGGTGATGCTGAGCCGGTATCAGGTTGCAAGCCCCTCACTAGGAGAAGAGTGCGTCGTCGGGGAACGAGCGAGACCGCGGGCGATCGAACCCTTGAGCGTCGGGTTGACTGGAACGGCAAGCCGGTATCTTTCCCATGACCACAATTGCCCGGAGAAGATCATGACCGACGACCATCACGTCATCTCCCCCTCGCAACCCAGTTCCGCGCTCAGGATCAGCGAGACGATCCTGAAGACCGGCCAGCTCGACGAGATGAAGCCCTGGTACGAGACGGTGCTGGGGGTTGAGCCGTTCTTCGAACATGCGCCGCCCGCGGGCGCGAAGCCGCTCGACCTTGGGGGGCAGACGCGCGCGTCCGATCTGCGCATGTGCTTCTTCCGGCTCGGGCTCGACTATCCTTATGTGCAGACGGTCGGCATCTTCGAGGAGCCGGGCACCGCGCTCGCCGCGCAAAAGGGCGCGTGCGGGCTGCATCACATGCAGCTGATGACCTCGGGCCTCGACGAGCTGTGCGCCAAGTTTGAGGCACTGCGCGAGCACGGGATGCGCCCGCACCGCAGCGCGGACCACGGGGTGATGACGAGCTTCTATTACCGCGATCCCGACGGCAACAATGTCGAGATCACCGCCCAGAACCACCCCACGCTCGAGGCGATGGTCGCGTTCATGGCGTCGCCTGAGTTCAAGGCCAACCCTTCGGGGGCCGAGATCAGCGACCCGGACGCGTTCGTCGCCGCGCATCGGCACGCCGCTACGCCGGCGATGGCCGACGCCTAACCCCGAAGTAGTTCAGTGTGCGGGCGGCGATGCGGTAGTGCGCAGCTCGTCGGGGAACGCCTGCGTGGCCCGCCCCGACCAGTCCGCCTCGCGCGGTCGCGGCGACGTGGTCAGCAGCCGCGCGCGCAGGCCGACATTGTGCAGCGTTTCCACCGCCAGCAACGCCTCAAACGCGGACGCGCCGTGGAGCGGCTCGGTCAGCCGGGCGAGCGTTCCCGACCGCGTCGCGAACTCGGCCGCCTGCATCAACGCGGCGTCGCGGGTTCCGGCGATGATGATCACCCGGTTGCCGGTCGGCCCGGCGAAGCTGGAGATCAGCGCGTAATCCTCGCTGGGCTGCGCGTCGGTCGCGTCGAGGTGGGTGGCGGCCATATAATGGTGGCCCGTGGTCCGGTCGACGATCTCGTCATAGCTGTCGCCGACGGTGAAGCGCGAGCCGCTGAACACGGGGTCGCGCAGGCTGCCGAGCCCGCTCAGATAGCCGAGATAGACAAGGTTGGCGTTCTTCACCATGTCGGGGGTAAGCTGCGACGCGGGGACCACCAGCGGTTTGAGCAGCTCATGCTCGTTGCGGCGCACGAGGGGCACCACCACCCGCAGCGCGGACGCGACCCCGACCGGCAGGTAATCGAGCCCGAGGTCGACATAACCGCCCGCCCGCTCCGGCCGGCTCGCGACGAGGCGCGCCAGGTCGGCGGGTGAGTTGACGTCGAACTCGCGCACCAACCGCGTCACGTCGCCGTTCGCGTCCGCTTCGCCGAAGATGTAGAAATCTCCGACGACGATGATCGTCCGGCGGCCATTGGCCATGACCGGGGTCCAGAACGGGCTGGCGCGGGCCGCCGTCAGGAAGGTGTCGACGGTGTCGGTGGCCGAGCGCCTGGCGATCTGCCAGGTCAGCAGCGCCGTAGCGACCAACAAAAGCAGTACGCCGCCGATCTCCCACCGACGGCGGCGATCGCGAGTCCGGGCCGGCAAGGTCGGCTCGACCGTTTCGGCGGCGGGCGCGCCGAGCGGCTCGACCGTCAGCCGATAGCTCCCCTTCGGGATCACCAGCCTGACCGGCTCCCCGGCCCCCGCGCCCGCATAGAAGTCGTCGAGCTTGCGTCGCAGGCGGTGGACGTACACCCGCACGGAGGCGTCCTGCTCGCTGCTCTCCGCCCCGCGCGCGAACACCCGGTCGGCGATCTCGACCTCCTTCGGGGAGCGGTCCTCGCGCGCGCATTCGAGCAGGAAGTCGAGCAGCCGCTCCAGCGCGGGCGAGCGGCCCAGCGCCTGCGCCGCGCGAAGCCGTTCGACCTGCGCAGCCGGCGACGCCACGAAGCCCTCGTCCTCGGTCGTCGATTGGCCGACGTCGCTCATTCGGCGATATTAGCAGGCGTGACGAGCAGGCGCGAGCGCGGACCGCCCGCGCCCGCGCCGCAAGCGACGTTAGAAAGGGTACACGCCGGGCCGCTGCGACATCGTCGTCAGCCGCAGCTCGGTGAAATCCTCAATCGAATAATAGCCCGACCGCCCCCATCCGCTGTCCTTGACGCCCCCGACCGGCAGCGACGCCTCGCTCGCCATCGTCGGCGCGTTGACATGGACGATACCGGTATCGAACCGCTGCGCCATGTCGAACCCGCGCGCGTGATCGCCGGTCATGATCGCCGCACTGAGCCCGTAGGGCGTGTCCTGCGCGTCGAGCAGCGCCTGCTCCGCGTCGTCGAACGGCTGCACCACCAGCAATGGGCCGAACGTCTCGTCCGCGCCGGTCGTGCAGATCGCGTCCTTGGGCACGTTGGTGAGGATGGTCGGCTCATAGACCAGCCCCTCCGATTTGCCGCCGGTGACCACGGTCGCACCGCGCTCGACCGCGTCGTGGACCCGCTCGGTCACCTGCTGCACCGCGCGCGCATTGATCAAGGGCCCGACGATCACGCTCGGGTCGCGCGGATCGCCAATCTTGAGCGTCCGCACCTTGGTCGCGAGCCGCTCGACAAACTCGTCATGGATCGAGCGGTCGACGTACACCTTGCGCGTGTTCATGCACACCTGACCCTGGTGCAGGAACGCGCCAAAGGTGACCGCGTCGACGGTGTGCGCGATGTCGGCATCGTCCAGCACGATCATCGGGTTGAACCCGCCCAGCTCCAGCACCATCCGCTTGAGCGCGCGCCCGGCGCGTTCGCCGAGGATGCGCGCGGTCTTGTCCGATCCGGTGAAGTTGATGCACCGCACCGCCGAACTCTCGAAGAACACGTCGGCGACCTGCGCGGCCTCGCCCGGCGCGTGGGTGACGACGTTGAAGCTGCCGGCCGGGAAGCCCGCTTCCTCCAGGATCTCGGCGTGGATCAGCCCGGCGGACATCGGTCCCTCTTCGGAGGGCTTGATCACCGTCGTATTGCCGAACGCCATCGGCAGCAGGAAGGCGCGCCAGGCGAGGTAGAACGCGCCGTTCCACGGTGTGAAGCCTGCCACGACGCCGAGCGGCTTGCGGGTGACGAACGCGACCCGGCCGGGCACGTCGCTGCGCATCACGTCGCCATAGGGCATGTAACCGTAATTCGCGGCCTGGCGCAGCATCGCCGCCGACAGCCTGATCTGGAACGCGGAGAAGACCTTGCTGGAGCCGATCTCGGCCGCCATCACCTTGCAGATCTCGTCGAGCCGCCGCTCGGTGATGTCGGCCGCTTTAAGGAACAGCCGCTGCCGCTCGGCGGGGGGCATCGCCGCCCAAGCGGGGAACGCCGCCGCCGCCGCCGCAACCGCCGCCTCGGCCTCGCTACGCCCGCCCGCCGCGATCTCGGCGACCACCTCGCCGTTGAACGGGTTGCGGTCGGCGAACGTGCGCCCGCCCGGCTCCGACCACTGACCATTGATGAAGTGGGTGGTGTGGCGGGTCGCGGGCGTCATGCCGGTCATCTGGTTCATCGCGAGTCTCCTGTGCGGTCGACAACTGTCCCGCCGATCCGAAGCATGCCGGACGTGCGCTGGACATCGTTCGGCTGCCTTACTAATTACCGCAGGCTCTCATGGCAAGCCGGCGCGCGCCGGTATGCGACAGGAAGGAAGCGTGATGGGTCCTGCGTTGGTGTTGCCGCGGCTGGTATTCGGGGCGGGCAGCATCGCCGCGCTCCCGGCGGAGCTGGCGCTGTTGGGGGTGAAGCGCCCGCTGCTGGTCAGCGACCGGGGGCTGGAGCAGGCGGGGCTGGTCGCGGCGGTCCAGCGCGCACTGCCCTCGCTCGCCGCCAGCTTTCTCGACGTGCCCGAGAACCCGACCGCCGCGGGCGCGGACGGGGCGCTGCGCCTCTACACCGAAGCGGTGTGCGACGGGGTCGTCGCGCTCGGCGGTGGATCGGTGCTCGACACCGCCAAGATTGTCGCGGCGCTGGCGGGGACCGGCGGTCTTGGCGCGACGGACCTGATCGGCCACCCCGAGCTGATCCGCGCGGTGGCGCCGCTCATCGCCGTCCCCACCACGGTCGGTACTGGCAGCGAGAGTTCGCCAGTCGCCGCGCTGCATCTGGTCGCGGGCGGGCCGGGCTTCGGCACCCGCCATCCGCTGCTCGTCCCGCGCGTGGCGGTGTGCGACCCCGACCTGACCCGCACCCTACCCCGCCGCCTGATCGCCGCCACCGCCGTCGACGCCTTGTCGCATTGCGTGGAGGGGTTCTTCGCCGAGCCCGCCAACCCGGTGATCGACGCGCTCGCGCTCGACGGCGCGGCGCGGGTGTTCGCCGATGTCCACGCCGCGCTGGAGCCGGCGGGCGACGCCGCGCGCGCGTCACTGATGGCGGCGGCGTTCGCGGGCGGCGCGGCGATCCACAAGGGGCTCGGCCCCGCGCACGCGGTGGCGCTGGTCTGCGGCAACCAGGACGTGCATCACGGCACGCTGATCGGCGTCGCGCTGCCGCGCACCACGCGGATGCTCGTGGAGCATGTGCCGGACAAGGCGGCGCGGATGAAGCGCGCGATCGGGCTGGGCGCGGACGATGACCTCGCCGACGCATTGCGCGCGCTGATCGCGTCCCTGGGGCTACCGGACACGCTGGTGGCGACCGGCTATCGCGTGGGCGCGACGGATC
>CAXSEO010000190.1:0-5610 GCA_964235525.1 uncultured Sphingomonas sp.
GCCTCGCGCGCGACTTCCAGCAACTGCGGCTCGATTTCCTCGCACGCGGCGGCGCGGGTGCGCCCGCGGTGCAGGTGGAGGAGTGGCTCGCGGCGCAGGGCGCGCGGGTGGCGCAGTTCCGTGGGCTCGTCGACCGCGCCCGCCACGCCGCCGCGCCGAACGCGGCGATGCTGGCGCAAATCGCGGGGCAGGCGCGGGTGTTGCTGGGGCGGGTCTAACCCACCCGCGTCGCCAGCGGTGTCGCCCTCAGCATCGCCTCGCCCAGCGCCGCCTCCAGTTCCGCCGCCCGGTGCGCGGCGGTGTGCTCGGCGAGCACGCGGCGCTGCCCCGCGCGCCCGATCGCGTCGGCATCGTCCCGCGCCAGCGCGCCGATCACGCCCGCCGCGTCGTCCGCTAGCATGATCTCGCGCCCGGGCATGAACAGCGTGTCCAGTCCCGCCCACCGGTCCGACACGATGGGCGTCGCGCACGCCGCCGCCTCGAACAACCGCACTGACGGCGACCAGCCCGCCGCGACCATGTCCGCGCGGGTGACGTTCAACGCCCAGCGCGAGGCGGAGTAAAAGGCGGCATGCTCGCGCGGGGGCAGATGCTCGACCCGCTCGACGTTGGCGGGCCAATCGATCCCGACAGGATATTGCGGCCCCGCAACCACGAACCGCCTCTCGGGACAGGCGCGCGCGGGCTCGATCAGCAGTCGTTCGAGCACCGGCTGCCGATCGGGGCTGTAGGTGCCGAGATACGACAGGTCCCACCGCTTCTCCCCGCCCTGCGGCTGGTACGCCGCAGGGTCGACCGAGCAGTACAGCGCGCGCGCGGCAGGGGAGCGGTACTCGCGCTCGATCCGCGCGAGCGTCGGTCCGCCGGTGAACGACAGGTACAGGTCATAGCCCGGGATGAGCTCGGGCGAGAGATATTCGTGATCACCGCGCGCGAGCTTCGCCAGCGTCACTGGCGTGTCGATGTCGTAGAAGGCGGTTACCCCCGACGCGACCCGCTGGACGAAGCGCCCAACCGCCACGCCTTCGGGCACGTAGGAGCCGACGATCACCGCATCCGCGCGCGCGATCTCCCGGGTCCAGCGGGCGAGGTCGTCGAGGTCGCGATACAGCGCGAGGCGGCAGAAGCCGGGGTCGGGCAGGTCGCGATTGTCCGCGTACCAGGGCATTTCGCGCTCGAGGAACAGCACCTCATGCCCGCGAGCTGCGAACGCGCTCAGCAGCGCGCGATAGGTGGTCGCGTGGCCGTTGCCCCAGGAGGAGGATAGCGATAGCCCAAGGACGACGAGCTTCACGCCGCTGCCCGCCGGTGGCTCATCCGCTCCCGGAACAGCGCATCGACCTGCGCGCCGCGCAGCGCATAGGTGTGCTCGGCGAGCACGCGCTTGAGAGCCGCCTGCCCGATCGAACGGGCGCGGTCTGGGGTGAGGGCGGACAGGTGCTCGGCCACATCCTGCCCGTCGCGCGCGACCAGCACCTCGCGGTCGGGGATGAGGAACTGCTCGATCCCCTCCCAAGCATCGGTGATCAGGCAGGCGGCCGCGCCCGCCGCCTCGAACACGCGCGTCGCTGGCGAGAACCCGATATGCGCCATCGAATCGCGCGCGACATTGAGCACCGCGCGCGGCGTGCAATTAAAGGCGTTGTGCTCGGCGGTGTAGACGTGGCCGCGATGGCGGACGTTGCCGGGCATCTGCTTGCTCTCCCACCCGTTGCCGCCGATCAGGAAGCTCTGGTCGGGCAGGGCCGCAGCGGCGCGGAGGAAGAACTCCTCCACGCGGGCCTCGCGGTCGGGGAGGCGGTTGCCGAGGAACGCCAGGTCGCACGCGAAGCGCGGGTCGGGCGCGACCGGATGGTGGGTCGCAGGGTCGAGCGCGTTGTAGACCGGCACGCACTCCGCCGCGCCGAACGCATGATAGGCGTCCACCACCGGCGGCCCGCCGCCATAGGTCAGCACGAGGTCGAGCGACGGCAGCGCCCTCAGCACCGGACGTGCGGAGTCGGCGCGCATCTCGTCGAGCGTCGCGGCGGCGTCGACATCCCAGAACAGCTTGAGCGCGTGCGTCGCGGCGTGCGCGATCACCCCCTCCAGCAGCTCGCGGTCGAACACGCCGACCCCGCTCGCCTTGACGACGATGTCCGCCGCGCCCGCCTCGCCGAGCACGGAGCGCAGGCCCTCGGGCGTCGCGGGGTAGACGACCGAGCGCGCCCAGGCGGGCGGATCGATGTCACGGTGCTGCTGGCGGTCGAACGCGTCGGGTTCGTAGAAGCTGATGTCGTACCCGCGCCGCGCGAGGTCGGACAGGATGCCGCGATAATAGGTGGCCGCGCCGTTCCAGTAGGACGAGACGAGGCTGGAGCCGTAGAACGCGATTTTCATGCCGCCGCCCTTGATTGGTGAAGCCCGGCGACGATCGCCAGCAGCTCGTCGACCCGGTGCGCGCAGGTGTGGCGTGCGCGGATGGTGCCAAGGCCGGAGGCGACCAGCGAGGCGCGCAGATCCGGATCATAGCTCAAGTTTGCGAGGTGCTGCGTCATCTCCTCGCCATCGCGGGCGACAAGGTAATCGCCCGGGCGGAACAGCCCCTCGCTGTCCGCCCAAGGCGCGGAGACGAGCGGGAGGCCGCACGCCAGCGCCTCGAACACGCGGATGGTCGGGATGCCGGGCAGGATCGTTGCGTAATAGCGGCGCGGGACATGCACCGTCGCCAGATGCCGCGCGAAGATCGACGGGGCGAGCGCGTTGCCGGCCCAGCCATGGTAGCGCGCGCCGTAGCGGGCGAGCATCGCGCACGCCTCGTCCGGGTAGCGCACCCCGTAGATGTCGAGGTTGAGCGCTGCAGCTTGCGCGGGCGCGAACAGGAAGCGTTCGAGTTCGGCGGTGCGCTCGCCATCGCCCCAATTGCCGATCCACACCAGCCCGGTGCGCTCGCCTTCTATCGCTGGCGGGTGGAACAGCCGCGTGTCCGCCGCCTCATGCCACGTCCACACGCGCCCGCCCCATCCCCAGCGCCGGTACACCTCCGACAACGCCTCCCCGAACGCGAGCACACCGTCATAGCCCGACAGGTCGAACGCGCGGATCGCGTCCGGATCGCTGACGGCGCGGTGATGGGTGTCGTGGAACAGCAGCGTGAACCGGCCGCCGCGCTTGCGGGCCTCACCGATGGCGGCGACCAAAGCGGGGTCGTTCCACTCGTGGACAATCACCAGCTCGGCGTCGGCGATCAACTCGTCGGCCGGGGTCGCGAGGTCGAAGCGGGTGGACGACAGCTCGGGATAGGCGGCGCGGTAGGGCGCGAGTCCCACCTCGCCCGCGTCGGCGAGGAGGTTCTGCAGGCTCCACGCGCCCTGCGGCTCCAGCGCGCGGACGTCGTGCCCGCGCGCGATCAGGTCGCGCAGCACTCCCCGGAGGAAATGCGCGTTGCCATGATTCCAGCAGCTGTCGAGACTGTGGGTGAAATACGCGATCCTCATGCGGCGGCGCGCTCCCGGCCAAGCAGCCGCGCATAGATCGCCGCCATCGCCGCGGCGGTCGCTTGCGGGGTATAACGCCCGGCCCGCGCGCGCGCCGCCGCGCCGAGCTTGTCGCGGTCCGCCTTTGCCGCCTCGATCGCTCCGGCCCAGTCACCCGCGCCATCCCCCGCCACGAACAGCGCCGCGCCGTCCCACAGCTCGCGGAAGGTCGCGAGGTCGCTCAGCACCAGCGGGCAGCCCGCCTGCGCCGCCTCCAGCACCGCCAGCCCGAACGGCTCGAACGTCGCTGCCGACACGAACACCGGCCCCGCCGCGAGTTCGCGCCCGAGCGCTTCGGCGTCGAGCGTGCCTAGTATCTCCAGATGCGCGGTCGCGACCGTCTCGCCGTGCGGCGCGGTGACTGGCCCGGCGGCGCGGATGGGCGTCAGCGCGGCGACCCGGTCGAGCAGGTCGGTGCGCTTGACCCGGTCCCACAACCTTCCGGCGGTGAAGGCGTGCTCCGCCATCGGCACCGTCGGCAGCGCGAGCGGCGTGCGCCCGTTATGCACCGCCACCGCCGCGCGCGGCAGCTTGTAGCGACGGCGTACGATCTCCGCATAGGCGCGCGTCGGCGCCACGATCGCGTCGGCGGCGAGCAGCCCTTCGCGCATCATGGCCTCATGCCACGCGAACTCACGCGCGAGCGGCCCCGCCTCCGCCGCCTCCCACCACGTCGCCACACAGCCATGCGAGACCGCCACGATCGGCTGGTCGAAACGCGCGGCGGCGAGCGTGGGGCTGTTCACCTGCACCACATCCGCCCCGACCTCGCGCGCGAAGGTGGCGATCGCTTCTCCGGCGGCAAGGACGGGGGCAGGGGAGTCGCAGAGCCAGTCGAGGGGGAGGTGGGTATCAATGACCGTGGCGGTAAACGTGCCCTCACCCGTGCGCTCGCCCCCGGCGAGCTGTTCCCTCTCCCGCTGGCGGGAGAGGGAGGCGCGAAAGGGTGAGGGTATCGGCGCGCCCACCGGCCCCAGCACCGCGATCACCACCTCGACCCCGTGCGCCCCCAGCGCCACGGCCAGCTCGGTCGCGTATGGCCAGACGCCGCCTACCGCGTCGGCGGTCATCAACAGCTTCATGCCGCCGCCCCGAGCGGAAGGTTCAGCCGTCGCTCCTCGCTCAGCCACAGCGCCAGCCGCGCCACGCCCTCGCGCCACTCGACCTTTGCCGCCAAGCCCAGCGCCGCCTCCGCCGCGCGCGTGTCGGCGACGAAATAGCGCTGGTCGCCCGCACGCCAGTCGGCATAGCGGACATCCACCTCGCGCCCGATCAGTCGGGCCATATGGGCGAGCAGCTGGCGGAGCGACACCGCGTTCGCCGCCCCGCCGCCGAGGTTGAACGCGCGGCCCTTGACCGTGTCGATCCGCCGCCACGCCTGCATGTACGCATCGACCGCGTTCGACACGTCGAGGATGTCGCGCACCTGATAGCCATCGCCGTACAGCGTGATCGGCTCGCCCTCCAGCGCGCGGATCAGGAAATGCGCGACCCAGCCCTGGTCCTCCGTCCCCATCTGGCGGTGGCCGTAGATGCAGCTCATCCGCAGCGCACAGGTCGGCACCCCGAAGCTGCGAGCGTAGTCGAGCACATACTGGTCCGCCGCGCCCTTGCTGACGCCATAGGGGGTGTGGAAGTCGAGCGGGCGCGCCTCGGAAATGCCGTGTGCGCGCACCTCGGGGTCGACGGGCACGTAGGCACCGTCCTCGAGCGCGAAGTCGAGGTCGGCGAGGTCGCCATAGACCTTGTTCGTCGACGCGAAGATCAGCGGCGTGCCGTCCCCGCGCTTCCTGAGCGCCTCCAGCAGGGTGAGCGTGCCGCCGATGTTGGTCTCGAAATCGGCAATGGGGTCGGTCATCGACGTCGTCACCGCCACCTGCGCGGCATAGTGGAACACCGCCCGCACGTCGGCGGCGGCGGCGGTCAGGCGGCCGGTATCGCGGATATCGGCGTGGATGAACTCGATCGCCTCGCCATGACGCTCTTGCAGCCAGCGCAGGTTCGCCTCCACCCCCGGCCGGGTCAGTGCGTCATAGATGCGAAGGCGGTGCCCCTCGCCCGCGAGCCGGTCGGCGAGGTTCGCGCCGATGAAACC